>NZ_JBHZCY010000022.1:59181-89995 GCF_042786665.1 Kitasatospora sp. NPDC059146
GACCGCCTGCATCGGCGCTGCCCGCGCAGGAGACTGCCCGGCGTAGGACGTCGGCCGGGCCGACTTCCTGTGCCGCGGGGTGCTGCCGCGATCGGCGTCACGGCTTGGGGATCGCGGTGGTGACGGCCTTGGTGCGGGTGAGGAAGGCGATCGGCAGGACCGCCAGGGCGGACAGACCCTGGAGGACGGCGTACCAGGGCGGGCAGATCCCGGGGATGAGGTCCACGGCGATGACCGCGATCGGCATCACGGTGGCCACGGTCCGGATCCGGTCCAGCGCCTTGTAGTCGCCACCGGCGGCGCGGGCGGTGATCCGCAGCAGCACCGGGGCCAGGGCGGGGAAGATGACCCCGCGGATCCACATGAACGGGGTGCTCGCGTGCCCGGTGGACGCCATCACGACGACGACCGCGAGGGTGATCACGCCGATCGCACCGAAGAGCGTGAGGCACTTCTTCGCGAGCGAGAACGCCTCGTCGGTACGGGAGTTGGTGCGGGTCTCCGTCGCGGTGATCGCCATTGTTCTGTCCTCCGTGTCGTGGTGAGAACGAATCTACGGAGACGGCGGAGGACGGAACACCGGTCCAGCCCCACACCTGGGGTGGGTCCAGACCCACCCCGGATCGGTCGAGGGGCGAGCGGGACGTCGAGGCAGGTGAGCCCACCGTGCACCGGCGCTGCTCCTGCGATCCGGGCCCCGGGCAGCACTTCGCCCCGCTGGATGGCTCCAGCGGGGCGAAGTGGCGTCCGGCGGTACCGGGTCAGCCGCCGGACGGGCTCTTGGGGGCACCTCCGCCGAAGCCGCCTCCGCCTCCGGCACCGCCACCGCCGAATCCGCCCGCTCCGGCACCGGCGGCGCCCTCGACGAGCTGGGTGGCGTTGTAGCCGCCGCTGGAGTCCGGCGTGCCGACGACGGTCACGCTCTGGCCGGGCTGGAGGTCGGCGACCTTGCCCTGCTTGTTGAGCTGGACCTTGGTCGAGTCCCCCGTCGTCACCTTGATCGTGTTGCCGTTGGCGTCGGTCAGGTACACCGTCGAGCCGTCGACGGCCTTGACGGTGCCGCGCGCGAAGCCGCCCTGGCCACCGCCCTGGCCACCCTGACCGCCCTGACCGCCCCGGCGCCCGCCACCCTGACCCTGACCGCCCTGTCCGTACCCGCCCGCCGCCTGGCCGCCCGCCGCGGCGGCCCGAGCCGGCGCCTTGCCACCGGAGGAGGTCCCGCCCTGCCCCTGCTGGTACCAGACCCCGCCCGCGAACGCCCCGGTGGCGATCACGCCACCGGCCAGCACCAGCGACAGCCACGGCAGCTTCCGCCGCGGCGGCGCCGCCAGCTCCGCGCTCACGTCCCGCGCGTCGGGCGCGGTGGCCAGCAGGGCGACCTGTTCGTCGTGCTCCATCGAAGAAGTGCTCCTACTCGTGCCGGAGGGCGTCGATCGGCCGCAGCGAGGCGGCCCGGTTGGCGGGGTAGCTGCCGAAGAACAGTCCGATGGCGACGGCGATGCCGAAGGCGCCCACTACGGACTCGGGGATGACCACCGGCTTGATGCCGACGATGCTGAAGTGCGAGCCGACGATCCCCGCCGCCACGCCCAGCCCGGCCCCGATCACCGACAGCAGGGTCGATTCGGTCAGGAACTGCCCGAGGATGACGGCCCGGGGCGCGCCGAGCGCCTTGCGGATGCCGATCTCGCGCGTCCGCTCGGTGACCGTCACCAGCATGATGTTGGTGATCCCGATCCCGCCGACCAGCAGCGAGATCGCGGCCACCGCGCCGAGCAGCACGGTGAAGGTCTTGGTCGTGCTCTCCCGGGCCGTCAGCAGCGAGGCCTGGTTGGTGATCCGGAAGTCGGCCTTGGTCGGGTCGGTGATCGCGTGCGTCCCGAGCAGTACCCGGGTGATCTCCGACTGCGCGGCCGTGGTCGTGTCGGCGGACGACGCCTGGACCAGGATCTGGTTGACCGCTCCGAAGCCGGTGAAGGCGTTCTGCACGGTCGGCAGCGGCGCAATCACCACGTCGTCCGGGTCGGTGAACCCGCTGCCGCCCTTGGCGGCCAGCACGCCCACCACCGTGAACGGCGTCCCGCCGAGCACGATCTTCTTCCCGACCGGGTCCTCGGCGTCGAACAGCTGCTTGGCCGTCGTGGCGCCGAGCACCGCGACCTTGCGCGAGCCGAGCACGTCGTCCTCGGTGAAGTAGTCGCCGTGGGCGACCTTCTGGTTGGAGGTCTCGAAGTACGCGGGGTAGGTGCCCACGACCGAGCCGGGGCTGTACGAGATGTTCCCGTACAGCGCCGTCGCGCTCGTCGTGACCACCGGCGCGACGGACTTGATCGCCGACGAGTCGGTGTCGCTCGCCAGCGCCTTGGCGTCGGCGACCGTCAGCTTCTTCACCGAGGAGGTGGCCCGCGAGCCACCGGCCGCCGAACCGGCGCTGACGGTGAGGGAGTTGGTGCCGAGCGAGGTGATCGAGTCCTTCACCGCCTGGGAGGAGCCGTTGCCGACCGCCAGCAGCAGGATCACCGAGGCGACACCGATCAGCACGCCGAGCATGGTGAGCGCGGAGCGCACCTTGTTGGCGGCCAGGCCGCCGACCGCGAAGCGGAGCGTCTGCCAGAGGATCACGCCGACACCCCCTGTCGGCGCAGGGCGGGCGGGGGCCCGTCGACCGGCGCCTGCCGGACGTCGCTGACGATCTGCCCGTCGACCAGGCGCAGCACCCGCTTGGCGTGCAGGGCGACCTCGTCCTCGTGGGTGATCAGCACGACGGTGCGGCCGGTGGCGTTGAGCCCGTCGATCAGGCCCAGCACCTCCTCCGTCGAGCGGCTGTCCAGGTTGCCGGTCGGTTCGTCGGCGAGCAGCATCGCGGGCGCCGTGACCAGCGCCCGGGCCACCGCGACGCGCTGCTGCTGGCCGCCGGAGAGCTGGTTGGGCTTGTGCCCGGCCCGCTCGCCGAGGCCGACCAGGGACAGCGCGGCCATCGCCCGCCGCCGGCGCTCCGCCGACCGGACGCCCGCGTAGGCGAGCGGCAGCTCGACCTGGGCGAGGGCGGTGGTGCGCGGCACCAGGTTGAAGGACTGGAAGACGAAGCCGATCTTGCGGTTGCGGACCAGGGCGAGCTGCTGCTCGTCAAGGTGGCCGACGTCGGTGCCGTCCAGCAGGTAGCGGCCGGAGGTGGGGATGTCGAGGCAGCCGAGGATGTTCATCAGGGTGGACTTGCCGGAGCCCGAACTGCCCATCACGGCGACGTAGTCGCCCTGTTCGATGTCCAGGTCGACGCCGGCCGGTTCGTCCGTCCCGGGCCGGGACGGGCCGCGCAGGGCGTGCACGGTGGCGTCGCCGTGCCCGTACGACTTGGTGAGCCGGCTGATCCGGATCACCGGCACGGGTTGCGCGGGGACGCGTTTGTCGATGACGTGCTGCATGCTCAGCCCTTACCGCCGCGGCCGCCGCCACCGGCGCCACCGATACCGCCCGGGATGCCGACCGCGCCGCCGTTGCCGCCCCGGCCACCGCCGCCGCCACCGCCGCCCAGGCCCGGGAAGGAGCCGTTCGGGAAGCCGTTGGTGCCGCTGGTGGTGGGGAGTTGGACCTTGTCGCCCTCCTTGAGACCGGAGGTCACCTGCACGGTGCTGTCGCCCTCGACGCCCACGCCGACGTCGACCCGCTCGGTGGCCCCGCCCTCGTGCACCACCGTGGCGGTCCGCGAGGTGCCGGTGCCGGACAGCGCCGAGGTCGGCAGCGAGAGCGCGTTGTCCGCCTCGCCGGTGATCACCTGGACGGTCGCGCTGAGGCCGGTGCGCAGCGTGCTGGTGTCCCCGCTGAGCTGCAGGGTGGCCGCGTACTGGACGGCGGAGGAGCCGGCCGCGCCGCTGCCGCTGCTCGACGGCAGCGAACTGACGGACAGCACGGTCGCGTTGAGCTTGGTGTCGGACTGGGCGTTCAGCGTGACGGTGGCGGCCTCGCCCTTCTTCAACTTGAGCGAGTCCAGCTCGGAGAAGTTGGCGGTGACCTGCATCCCGGTCGGGTTGGTCAGCACGATGAAGCCGCTGGGCGATCCCGAACTCGCGCTGCTACCAGTGGACTTGGTGGCCGAGGAGGAGGACGCGCCGGAGGTCGTGGCGCCCACCGTGTCCCCGACCTTCGCCGAGACCGAGGCGACCGTGCCGTCCACCGAGGCGGTGAGCGTCGTCCCGGCAAGCGCCGCCTGGGCGTTGGTGAGGGTGGTCTGCGCGGTGGCGACCTGCTGCTGGGCCTGGGCGACGGCCGCGTCGTCGACCTTGGTGGTGGTGATGGTGGTGGTCTGCGGGGCGGGCGTACTGCTCCCGCCCGCCCCGCGACCCCCACCGGAGCCGCTGCCGCCGCTCGCCGGGGGTGTGGCCCCGGGCAGCGGCTCGGTGGTCGTGGTGGTGACGCCTGCCTGCGCCTTGGTGAGGTTGGCGTTCGCCGTGGTGAGCGCGGACTGGGCGGCGTCCACCTGCTGCTGGGCCGCCGTGGTGTCGACCGTCGCCAGCACCTGGCCCTTCTTGACGGCGTCGCCGACCGCGACCTTGACCGCGGTGAGCCGCCCGCCCGTGGCGAAGTCCTGGGCGGCGTCGGTCGGGGAGGCCAGGGTGCCGGTTCCGGACACCGTGGCCAGGACCGTTCCCTTGGTGACGGTCGCGGTACGGGCGACCGGCTTGGCGGCGGCCGTGCCGCCGCTGCCGTCGAGCGTGGCATACACCAGGGCCGCACCGCCCAGCAGGGCCACGCCGAGCGCGGAGTTGACGAGGACGGCACCGCGCCGCCGTGGGAGCACCTTCATGGCGGACAGCTTCGCCGGGCGCTCTTGCGCTGCCCTGGGCGGCGGCTGGGAGAAGACTGACCGGCCGGATCCGGACATCCCTCCCATATCCACCGGCCCGCGCGGGCGGCTTGGGCGGGGCGTGGGCGATCGTTGGCCGAACTCCCAGCGCTCTCCCAGCAATCCCCGGCCATCCGGGAGGGCTTCCTCAGACGGCCCTCAGACACGCCTTGCCCCCAGCCGGCCCCGCGCGCCCGCGCCGCGCCCCCGCCCCGCGTGCCCGCGCCCCGTGCCCCCGCGCCCCGGGACGCCGCAGGGGCGCACCCCGACCGGAGTGCGCCCCTGCGGGCGGGAAAGCGACCGGCCTCAGCCGTCGATCTCCTTGCGGAAGCCCTCCGCCACCGCCAGGAAGATCGAGTTGCCCTCGGTCTCGCCGATCGAGATCCGCACGCCCTCCGGGAACGGCCGGACCATCACCCCGGCCGCCGCGCAGGCCGCCGCGAAGTCCTGCGAGCGCTCGCCGAGCCCGAGCCAGACGAAGTTGGCCTGCGAGTCCGGGACGTCCCAGCCCTGGGCGCGCAGCCCGGCGACGACCCGGGTGCGCTCGGCGACCAGCGCCTCGACCCGCTCCAGCAGCGCCTCCTCGGCGCGCAGCGAGGCGACGGCGGCGTCCTGGGCGAGCTGGCTGACGCCGAACGGGACGGCGGTCTTGCGCAGCGCGTTCGCGACCGGCTCGTGGGCGATCGCGAAGCCGACCCGCAGGCCCGCCAGGCCGTACGCCTTGGAGAAGGTGCGCAGCACGCAGACGTTGGGGCGGTCGCGGTAGAGGTCGATGCCGTTGGGCACCTCGGCGTCGCGGATGAACTCGATGTACGCCTCGTCGACGACGACCAGGACGTCACCGGGGACGGCGTCCAGGAAGCGCTCCAGCTCGGCGCGGTGGATCACGTTGCCGGTGGGGTTGTTGGGGTTGCAGACGAAGACCAGCCGGGTGGCCGGGGTGACGGCGGCGAGCATCGCGTCCAGGTCGTGGTCGCCGTTGTCCTTGAGCGGGACCGGGACGGGCGTGGCGCCGGCGATCTGGGTGATGATCGGGTAGGCCTCGAAGGAGCGCCAGGCGAAGATCACCTCGTCGCCCGGGCCGGCGGTGGCGAGCACCAGCGACTGGGCGACGCCGACCGAGCCGGTGCCGAGGGCGATGTGCTCGGCGGGCACGCCGAAGCGCTCGGCGAGGACGGCGGTCAGCTCGCTGACACCCATGTCCGGGTAGCGGTTGAAGGAGCCGGCCGCCGCGACCGCCGCCTCCAGGACGCCGGGCAGCGGGTCGTTCGGGTTCTCGTTCGAGGACAGCTTGTAGGCGTCGGCGCCGGCCGGCTTGCCGGGCTTGTAGGTGGGGATGCCGTCCAGGCTCGGGCGCAGGCGCGGGCCCGGCGCTGAGGTACCACTGCTCACGGTCGTACTCCTTCGTCTTCTCTGCCGGTCCGCCCGCCCTCGCACGGCCGGGATCGCCGCCGTGCCGCGGTACCTGGCCACGTCCCCGGGAATCCCGGAACGCGCCCGGACCAACCCCGGTCGGGTGCCTTGCACGATACCGACCGCCCTCACCCGTAGGAGTGAGATGCCCGGACGGGTGACAGGCGCAGATCAGCCATTCTGCCCGGTTCCTTTGGCACATGTCAGAGGTAAGACGGCTGGATTCGGGAGGGGATCGAAGGGGTGCACCCCGGCTCACTCATGGAGAAACGTATCTCCAAAGGCTCCCGATGCGCCGGTCACAGACCCTTGTCAGGAGCCATACGATCGGTCCGCCATGACAGCAGCAGCCAACCAGAGCGGTCGGCGTCCCACCACCTCACGGCGTCTGGAGCGGGCCGGCATCCGGGATGTGGCAGCAGCCGCCGGAGTGTCGATCACCACCGTCTCCGATGCGCTGAACGGAAAGGGCCGCCTGCCCGACGAGACCCGCAGCCGGGTGCGCGAGGTCGCCGAGCGCCTCGGCTACCGCCCCTCGGCCGCAGCCCGCACCCTGCGCACCGGACGGTCCGGCCTGATCGGGCTGACCGTCACGACGTACGGCGAAGAACCCTTCACCTTCACCGAGTTCGCCTACTTCGCCGAGATGGCCCGGGCCGCCACCAGCGCCGCCCTCGGCCGCGGCTACGCGCTGGTCGTGCTGCCCGCCTCCTCCCGCCACGACGTCTGGGGCAACATCGCCCTGGACGGCACCGTGGTGATCGACCCGCCCGACCAGGACCCGCTGGTCAGCGAGCTGTACCGGTCCGGCGTGCCGGTGGTCAGCGACGGCAAGCCCGGCAACTGCCCGGTCACCGCCTGGGTCGACAACGACCACGAGGCCGCCGTGCTCGGCATCCTCGACCACCTCTCCGAGGCCGGCGCCCGCCGGATCGGCCTGCTCACCGGCACCAGCACCGACACCTACACCCGGCTCTCCACCGAGGCCTACCTCGGCTGGTGCGCCAAGGTCGGCCAGGAGCCGGTGTACGAGGCCTACCCCGCACACGACCCGGCGGCCGGCGCCGTCGCCGCCGACCGGCTGCTCGCCCGCCCGGACCGCCCGGACGCGGTGTACGGCCTGTTCGACCCCAACGGCACCGACCTGCTGGCCGCCGCCCGCCGGTACGGCCTGCGGGTCCCGGACGACCTGCTGCTGGTCACCTGCAGCGAGAGCGACGTCTACGCGGCCACCGAACCGCCGATCACCACCCTCTCGCTCAAACCGCGCAAGATCGGCACCACCGTGGTCAACCTCCTCATCGACGCCATCGAGGGGGTCGACTCCGGGACGGGCGTGGACATCGCCCGGCTCTTCCCGCCCCGCTTCCGCACCGCCGGCAACGGCCCGCCCCCCGGCACCCTGATGCCGACCGAACTGATCGTCCGCGCCTCCTCCCAGCGCCGCAGCCCGCGCACCACCGTCAGCCCGCCGCGCCCCCCGGGCGAGGTGTAGCGCAGCGGGCGGGAAGGCGGCGAACAGCCGCCGGTACGCCCACGAAAAACCCACGAGACCCTACCGAGCCGGGGCAAAACGGACCCTGCGGGACCGCCCGGCTGACGCTCCGGAGGATTGGATACCCACCAGGTGACGACGGCGGGAGAGTGGTCTTCCTATGATGGGCGAATGACACCCGAGGACCGCTTCCCCGGACCTGAGCACCCCCACTCAGGCCCCCGCCACCAGCCGGACCTCGACGTGCTGCCGTACGGCACCTACTACGAACCCGAACCCGCCCAGGGCTACCAGGACACCCCGTACGAAGCGGAGACCTACAGCGGCTACGGCGGCGCCCGCTACCTGGAACAGCACTGGCACGACGGCCAGGGGCAGGGGCAGGGGCACACCGTGCACGCCCAGGTCGGCTACGAAGGCGGTTACGAACCCCAGGAGCGCGGCGGCTACGGGCAGCAGGACCACACCGGCTACGAGCCCACCCTGCCCGACCAGCCCTCCCCGGCCCTCCAGCTCGCGGACCAGCTCGGCGACCAGCTGACCGACCAGCTCGGCGACCAGCTCACCGACCGCGACGACCCGCCGACCATCGAGCTCGGCCCGCCGCTGCCCGACCCCTCCGCGCCGACCTACCCGTACCCGGCCCCCGGCCCCGGCGAGCCCCCCGGCCCGGTCTACGTCGTCGGCGACGTGCACGGCTACCTTGAGGAGCTGCGCGCCGAACTCCACCACCAGGGCCTGATCGACGACGGCGGCCACTGGTCCGCCGGCCGCGCCCGGATCTGGTTCCTCGGCGACTTCACCGACCGCGGCCCGGACGGCATCGGCGTCATCGACCTGGTCATGCAGCTCGCCGCGGAGGCCGCCGCGGCCGGCGGCTACTGCCGCGCCCTGATGGGCAATCACGAACTGCTCTTCCTCGGTGCCGCCAAGTACGGCGACGAGCCCGTCCAGTCCACCGCCGGCACCGCCTCCTTCCTCGCCGCCTGGCGGCTCAACGGCGGCCAGCAGAACGACCTGGACCGGCTGGAGGCCCACCACATCAGCTGGCTCTCCCGGCTGCCCGCCATGGGCCTGGAGGACGGCCACCTGCTGCTGCATTCCGACACCACGGCGTACCTGGAGTACGGCGAGTCCATCCCGGACGTCAACGACGCGGTGCACAGCCTGCTCGCCGACGGCGGCGTGGACGAGTGGTGGGACTGCTTCCGCCGCTTCACCAAGCGCTTCGCCTTCCGCGGCGACGCCGGGCCGATGGCCGTCCACGAGCTGCTCGACACCTTCGGCGGCAGCCGGGTCGTGCACGGGCACAGCCCGATCCCGTACCTCACCGGCGCCGTGCACGCGGACGACGGGCAGCCGCCGCACATCCCGGGGCCGTACGTGTACGCGGACGACCTGGCGGTGGCGATGGACGGCGGGGTCACCATGGAGGGCCGGCTGCTGGTCGCGCGGCTGCCGATCTGACGACCTGTCGACCTGACGGCCTGACGGCCTGACAGTCATCGGCACCACTGGAACAGTTGTTCCCGGCGCTCGCGCCCCCACGCGCGCGCGGGCCGGGGCGCGAAATTCCGGAAACCGACTGTCAGCACGGGCGCACCCGCCCCTACCATGAGGCACACCACACCCGGCCGCCCGTCCGGCGGCCCGCCTCCGCGCCCGCCCCGGTGCCCTGAGGATGTCCCGCGTCCTCGATGCGGTCCCGCGTCCTCGCCGCCGGGCCGGGGGTCCGCATGAACGGGGTCCCCATGTCCAACCCCCCGCCGCTGCTAGCCGAGGACCGCCCGGAGTACGAGCGCCTCCTCGCCGAAGCCCTGCGCGACCGCACCGTCCTCACCGCCCTGCGCGCCCCCGGCGCGCTCGGCACCGACCAGCTCCGCGCCCTCGCCCTGCGCGACGCCGACGCCGTCAACACCGCCGCCGCCACCGAGTACGCCCACTACACCGCGCTGCGCGAGACCCTGCGGGCCACGCCCCCGCCGCCGGCCGACGTCGAACCGTACGCCCCCGGCCTGCTCAGCCAGCTGCGCTCCGCCGACGGCGGCGCCGGGCTGTTCCCCGTCCTCACCGTGCTCACCCCGATCCTCGCCTGGGCCGCCGCCCTCGTCCTGCTGCTGGTCGGCTACCTGATGCGCGCCGCCGGCTCCGGCCTCGCGCTCGCCCGCGCGATGGTCACCGCCGGCTGGGTGGCGCTCGCCGCCGGGGTCGCCGCCATGGCCGTCGGTGTCATAGGCCTGCTGCTCACCGCCCTACGGGACGGCGCCGCCGCCGTCCCGGCCGGCACCGACCCCGAGCTGGCCGCCGAACTCGGCGCCGCCCGCGCGGAGTGGCGCACCGCCCTGCGCGAACGCGGCCTGCTGCCCTACCTCCACGGCCACCTGCCCGCCGTCGCCGGCCGCCCGGCCCCCGGCTACACCAGCCCGGACTTCTCCAGCCCGGACTTCACCGGCCCCGACGCCGCCGGCCCCGACGCCACCGGCGCGGAACCCGCCCGCCCCGACTTCACCCGCCCCGACTTCACCAGCCCCGGCTACAGCCCGCCGGCCTTCACCAGCCCCGGCCCCGACGGCATCACTGACCCCCAGGGCCGCAGCCCCCGCCCGGCCGCCTTCACCCCGCCCGACTTCACCGGCCCGGGTTACACCCCGCCGGACTTCACCGGCCCGGACGAGGTCGGCTGACCACGCCCGGAAGCCCGTCGGCAGCCGCGCCGGGCGCCCTACCTCCCTGCCGCAGCGGCCATCTCGGCCACCTCGGCCGCCGCCCGGACGAACGCGCGCACGCGCTCGGTGGTGTTGCCCGGGAGCCAGACCGGGCCGCGTTCGATCGGCGGGGCGTCGTGGATGGGGACGTAGGCGAGGTCGGGGCGCGGGTAGTAGCGGCGGCAGTGCTCGCCGACCGGCAGGACGCCCCGGCCCAGGGCGACCAGGCTGAGCATCTCGGAGAAGGTGCTGCCCGACGGGCCCTTGGGCACGGCACGGCCGGACGGCGTGCGGTCGGGGGTGCGGTCCCGCTTGAAGCCGACCGAGGTGACCGCCGGGTACTGCACCACCGGGTGGTCCCCGAGGACTTCGAGCGACACCGAGGCCTCGGCGGCCAACGGGTGCCCGGCCGGCACCGCCAGGAGCCGCCGCTCGCTGAGCAGGACCGGACCGACGGCCATGCCGCCGAAGGGGTAGGAGGCCAGCAGGATGTCGATCGAGCCGTCCTCCAGGCTGGCCCGGGAGTTGGAGAGCTGCACCTCCCGCACGTCCACCCGGCACTCGGGGTGCCGCTCGCCGAACAGCGCCACCGCCCTGAACAGCACCGGCGCCGTCCACTCGCCCAGGAACGCGACCCTCAGCCCACCCGTCACCCCGCGCCCGGCGTCCACCGCCCGGCGCACCGCCTCCTCCATCGCGGCCACCACCGGGGCGAGGTCCGCGGCCAGTTGCCGTCCGACCGGGGTGAGCCGGACGGACCGGCTGGAGCGGTCGAACAACGGGACGCCGATCCGGCGTTCCAGCGCCTTGACCACCTGGCTGACCCGCCCGGTGCTGAGCCGCAGCCGCTCGGCGGTCCGCCCGAAGTGCAGCTCCTCGGTCAGGGCGAGGAAGACCTCGGTCTCCAGCCGTTCCAGCATGCCGCCCCACCCCTTCGACCCGGCATCGTTTAACCGGGCTCAACGATCGTACGGTGATCCGCCATTGATGACCGCCCCGGGCCGGAGGATCGTTGACCCCGTCACCGCACGAGAACCCACACCACCGGAGCCGATCACCATGCGCGTCGTCGCCCTCGACCACCTGGTCCTCAACGTCGCCGACATCGAGCGGTCGCTCGCCTTCTACACCGGCCTGCTCGGCCTGGCTCCCGTCCGGGTCGACGAATGGCGCGCCGGGAAGGTCTCCTTCCCCTCCGTCCGGGTCAGCGGCGAGACGATCATCGACCTCTTCCACCGCCCCCGCCACGAGTCCAACGTCGACCACATCTGCCTCACCGTCGAGCCCCTCGACTGGCAGGAGGTCGTCGACTCCGGCGTCTTCACCGTCCTCGACGGCCCCGGCCCCCGCTACGGCGCCCGCGGCACCGCCACCTCCCTCTACGTCCAGGACCCGGACGGCAACACCGTCGAACTCCGCTGGTACCCGCAGGACACCACCGGCTGAAAGAGCAGGGTGCCGCCCCGGACCCTCGGGGGAGGACCGGGTCGGCACCCGCAGTACGCCTCAGGACCGCTCGTCCGGACCGTTGGTCCCGGGCCGCTCGTCCGGGCGCTCGTCCGGCCGCTCGTCCGGGCGATCGTCCGGGCGCTCGTCCGGGCCGCTCAGACGATCTTCAGATGGGGCAGCCAGTCCACCTGGACGATGACGCACACCACGCCCCCGGACCCGTCGAGGCCCAGCCACACCGGGTGGGTGCCGTCGCTGTCGGTGGCGAACGCGAGCAGGTCCGCGCCCGACTCCTCGTCCACGGTGCGCAGGAAGAACCCGGAGCCGGAGTCGAGGTCCTCACCGGCCTCCTCGTCCCGGTCCACCAGGGCGCGCCGGAACCGCTTCTGGAGGACCGGCCAGGCCCCGGCGTCCGCGAAGCACCCCGTCGCGCCGTCCGTGCTGAACCCGTACGCCTCGCCGTCCCGCAGCAGCCTGAGGTCGTCCCCCTCCCCGAGGGCCATCGTCCAGGAGTCGACGGGTCCGTCGCCCACCCGCAGCCGGAGCGCTGGTGTCCCAGTGCGCTCGACCCAGGCACCCTCGAACTCGCAGTGGTACCCGAACCCGATCGTCGCCACCTCCGTCGGGTAGCTGCCGGGCAGCACCTCGACCGTGATGTCCGGCCGCCCGGTGTCGAGCGGATCGGCCACCGCCAGCCGGCCGCTGGGGACCCGCAGGCGTGGGCCGGCCTTCGGCTCCAGCACCACCATGTTCTCCCGGTGATCGCTGGTGGTGAGCCGGGTGCCGGGCACGAACAGGGCGGGGAGGTCCCCCGGCCCGCCCGGGCGCGGCGGGAGCCACGGCTCCGCCGCGGCTGCGGACACCGGCTCCGTGAGCGGCGCCGCGGTGGGCCGGACCGTGCCGTCGAGCCCCCACCGGTCGGCCGAGAGGAGCGGCCAGTCGTCGAAGTCCGGCCGCCGGAGCCAACGTTCCTCCTCGGAGGCACTCGGCACGGTCACCGTCCTGGGCCCGGCGTCCCCTCGGGGCCGGTGCGACACCCGGCCCCGTCCGCCCGGGAACAGCTCGACCGCCATCCGGTCGGCGACCCGGTCGAACTCCGGTGCCTCCGGGCCCGAGTAGCCCCAGCGCTCGTGGTACCTCCGCAGCAGCCGGCCCTCCTCCAGCAGCCGCAGCTCCAGGTGCTCCACCCGTCGCCCGTGCTCGTCGTACACCCACACACCCGCGTAGTGGTCCCGCCACGACACCAGGCGCACTTCGAGCGGCACCGAACGCCCCGCGCTCCGGTACACCACGACGTACGGCAGGCCCGCCGCGTCCCGGGCCCGCGCCTCCTGCGGCCGCAACGCGCCCACCGCGGCACCCGCCGCGAAGTCCCACCCCTCGGCATGGCCCAACTCGACCACCGGACCGCTCACCCGCACGCCTCCTCGCTCATCGGTCCGAGCAAGGTACCGGAGCCCGCCGACAGCCCGGTTCAGTGCAGCAGTTCCGCGGCCGGGGTGTGGTTCCCGGTCGCCGAGGCGCCGGCCATCGCGGCGGCCGCCGTCGCCGGGGCGGTGCCGGGCGGCACCACCAGCAGCAGGAAGTGGTCCTGGAAGCCCCGGGTGATGCTGATCGTCGCATCGCTGCCGGGGAACCAGTTGATCTTGACGGTCAGGCCGTTCGCCGCGACCGACCTGGGCACGCCGTCCCAGGCCGAGGTGTCGAGGCCGACCCGGACGATCCGTCCGAAGTGGGCGCCGAGTGCGGTGATCAGGTCCGGCAGTTCGGCGAGGACACGGTCCGAACGGGGCCACCAGGCCCCGTCGAAGACGCCGTCCCGCGTCATCGTCGGCTCCAGTTCCAGCCGCGGGAGCAACGGGACGCCCGGGACCGGCCACGGCCCGGAGGCGAACGAGCTGGGGAGAGGAATCGGCATCATACGGAGCCGCCCGTCCGGTCCACGCGGGACCCATCACCACCCAGGGCGACGTCGGCGCTGCTGCCGGTGTTCGGAATGTCCTCGGTTACCCCCACGCTACTCCGCCGCAGCCTCCCCCGGCGCCGGTCAGCGCGTCAGTCGACCAGGGGGAGGTAGACCTTGTTGCCCTGGGCGGCGAACTCGGCGGACTTCTCGGCCATGCCGGCCAACGCCTCGGCGTCGAAGTCCGTCGTGACGGCGGTGGAGCCGTCCCCGTGCTCGTCGCGGATCTTCTGGGAGATCTTCATCGAGCAGAACTTCGGGCCGCACATGGAGCAGAAGTGCGCGGTCTTGGCCGGCTCGGCGGGGAGGGTCTCGTCGTGGAAGTCGCGGGCGGTCTCCGGGTCGAGGGCCAGGTTGAACTGGTCCTCCCAGCGGAACTCGAAGCGGGCGTCGGAGAGGGCGTCGTCCCAGGCCTGGGCGCCGGGGTGGCCCTTGGCGAGGTCGGCGGCGTGGGCGGCGATCTTGTAGGTGATCACGCCGGTCTTGACGTCGTCCCGGTTGGGCAGGCCCAGGTGCTCCTTGGGCGTGACGTAGCAGAGCATCGCGGTGCCCCACCAGGCGATCATCGCGGCGCCGATGCCCGAGGTGATGTGGTCGTAGCCGGGGGCGACGTCGGTGGTGAGGGGGCCGAGGGTGTAGAACGGCGCCTCGTCGCAGATCTCCTTCTGGAGATCCATGTTCTCCTTGATCTTGTTCATCGGGACGTGGCCCGGGCCCTCGATCATCACCTGGACGTCGCGCTCGCGGGCGATCCGGCCGAGCTCGCCGAGGGTCTGCAGTTCGGCGAACTGGGCCTCGTCGTTGGCGTCGGCGATGGAGCCGGGCCGCAGGCCGTCACCGAGCGAGAAGGTGACGTCGTAGGCGGCCAGGATGTCGCAGAGTTCCTCGAAGTTGCTGTAGAGGAAGTTCTCCTGGTGGTGCGCCAGGCACCAGGCCGCCATGATCGAGCCGCCGCGGGAGACGATGCCGGTCTTGCGGCGCGCGGTGAGCGGGACGTACCGCAGCAGCACGCCCGCGTGGACGGTCATGTAGTCGACGCCCTGCTCGCACTGCTCGATGACGGTGTCGCGGTAGACCTCCCAGCTGAGCTCCTCGGCCCTGCCGTCGACCTTCTCCAGCGCCTGGTAGAGCGGCACGGTGCCGATCGGCACGGGGGAGTTGCGCAGGATCCACTCGCGGGTGGTGTGGATGTTGCGGCCGGTGGAGAGGTCCATGACGGTGTCGGCGCCCCAGCGGGTGGCCCAGGTCATCTTCTCCACCTCCTCCTCGATCGAGGAGGTGACGGCGGAGTTGCCGATGTTGGCGTTGATCTTCACCAGGAAGTTGGTGCCGATGACGGCCGGCTCCACCTCGGGGTGGTTCACGTTCACCGGGATGACGGCGCGGCCGCGGGCCACCTCGTCCCGCACGAACTCCGGCTCCAGGCCCTCGCGCAGCGCCACGAACTCCATCTCCGGCGTCACCACGCCCCGCTTGGCGTAGGCGAGTTGGGTGACGGCGACGCCGCCGCGGCCACGCAGCGGGCGGCGCGGGCGGCCGGGGAAGACCGCGTCCAGGTTGCGCAGGTTCCCGCCGCGCGGGGAGGTGTGCTTGATCCCGTCGTCCTCGGGGCGCGCCTCGCGGCCGTCGTACTCCTCGACGTCGCCGCGCTGGCGGATCCAGGCGTCGCGCAGGGCGGGCAGCCCGCGCCGCACGTCGGGCTCGTACGCCGGGTCGGTGTACGGGCCGGAGGTGTCGTACAGCGGCACGGTCCGGCCGTTGGTGAGCTGCACCTCGCGGTACGGGGCCCGCAGGTCGGGGCGGGATCCGTCGCGGTAGGCCTTGCGCCAGGCCGGGGTGGGGTAGCCGGTGCGCTCGCTGCTGGGCGTGCTGCGGGCAGGCTGCGGCTGTGCTTCGAACGTGGTCATCTGACCTTCACTCCCTACGCCGGCATTACCCGGTCCAGGTTCCTGCGGTCGACGCAGCCGTCGGTCCGTCCGTCGACGGTCCGGTCAGCGTCCTCTCAGCCCGGTGCTCCGAGCTCCCGCGTCGCAGGCGGTGTTGCCTGCACATGACGCCAACACGGTAGCGAGCCGATCGCCGCAGGTCCAGACGGTCCCCGAAACGGATCCGCGGGGGGAACGGCCGAGGCCCGGCCCCCGCGAACGGGGTGCCGGGCCTCCGGAGGTGCTCCGCGCGGTGCGCGGAGCGGGGTCAGTTCTTGGCGGCCTTCTTGACCAGGATCACCACGGCGGCGGCGATGCCGACGACCACCAGCAGCTTGATCACGATGCTCAGCAGGGCGCCGACCACGCCGAACACGAAGGCGATGACGTTCCAGGCCAGCACCAGGACCAGCACCGGGATGACGATGTTGCGCACCCAGGAGGGCAGCGACTTCCAGAGCTCAGCCATGTCGGTTCCTCTTCTCCCCTCGGGTCGGCCGCCGTCCGGTAACCGCATCCCGCTTGCTTTCGATGCTTCGAGCTTACGGCGGCGGAAGCGGCGGAACGAGGGCCTTCGGCCCGGAGAGAACCCCTAGATCACCCCGATCCCACCCCCCGGGGGGACCCCCGAGAAACGGCGGGGGAACGGGTCAGACCGGCCAGCGCTCGCCGCGCCAGGCGGCGTCCCAGAACATCCACTCGTAGCGCGAGGTGGTCGTGAAGTGCTCGACCACCCGGCGGCGTTCGGCCGCCGAGAGCTCCTCGCCGAGCCGGTCGGTGAGCGCCAGCACCCGGCGGACCACGGACTGGAAGGCCTCGTCGCCGTAGGTGGCGATCCACTTGGCGTACAGCGGGTCGGGGGAGCCCTGGGCGAGCAGTGCCTCGCCGACCCGGGCGTAGATCCAGTAGCAGGGCAGCACCGCGCCGAGCGCCTCGGCGAAGGACCCGCCGTACACGGTGGCCAGCAGGTAGCTGGTGTAGGCGCGGGTGGTCGGCAGCACCGGTTCGGCGGCGGCCTCCTCGGCGGTGCCGCCGAAGGCGGTCAGGAACTCGGCGTGCATGCCCTGCTCGGCGGCGAGCGCGCCGACCGCGTCGTCGGCGAAGGCCCGCACGTCGGCCTCGCCGGGGGCCTTGGCGGCGCAGACGGCGAGGGCGCGGGCGTAGTCGCGCAGGTAGTGCGAGTCCTGGACGACGAAGTGGCGGAAGGCCTCGCGCGGCAGGGTGCCGTCGGTGAGGCCGCCGATGAAGGGGTGGGCGAGGATCTCGGCGTAGATCGGCTCGATCGACGCCCAGAGCTCTTCGCTGAGGCTACGGGTCATGCCCACGACCCTACGACGGCCCCGCCCCCGCCCTTCGGCTCCGTCGCGTCCGCCTCCGGGACCAGGGGCGTTCGGCACCAACTCGTCCGGTGGGAGCTTCCCCCGGAGCGGGCCGCCTGTCAGGCTTGGGCGGCATGAAGGGTTTCGTCATCAAGACACTGATCAACGCGGCGGCCATCTGGGTCGCCGCCTGGATCGTCAGCGGCATCCAACTCGCCGAGGGCAAGGCCGACTGGCAGCACAAGACGCTGACGGTGCTCGGCGTCGCCGTCGTCTTCGGCCTCATCAACTGGCTGATCAAGCCGGTCGTGAAGCTGTTCTCGTTCCCGTTGTTCATCCTCACGCTGGGCCTGATCACCTTCGTGATCAACGCCCTGATGCTGCTGCTCACCTCGTGGGCCTCCACCAAGCTGGAGTTGGACTTCCACGTGTCCACCTTCGGCTCCGCGCTGGTCGGTTCACTGATCATCAGCCTGGTCTCCTGGGGTCTGCACCTGGCCCTGGACGACGACTGATCCGTCGTGCGCGGTGTCGCACGCGGCCGTGGAAGGGGCCCGTGCCCGGGTGGGTGGTCCACCGGGTACGGGCCCCTTCGTCGTCCCCGGGGGTCCCCGGCCGTCGTCCCCGGGGCGCACCGAGCACCCGGCGCGCCCCGGCACGACCCGCTCACCCCGCGTCGCACCCCCGCAGGATGTCCGCGAGCTCGGCGTCCAGCTCCTTCCCGATGGACTCCCCGCCCACCGGCACCAGCCGGTCCGCCCGGGCCAGGAAGGCGGTCAGCGGCGCCGCCGGGGCGTGCAGCACGGCGTGCCCGTTGGGGGAGCACAGCGCGATGCGGACCTCGGCGGGCTCCCCGCCGAGCGGCCGGACGCGCACGTCGCCCTCGCCGGACGGGCCGCCGAGGCCGTCCAGCAGCAGCTCGCGCGCGAACACCCAGGTGACCGGGGCGTCACCGGGCAGGTGGAAGGTGAACCGGACCGCGTAGGGATCGCCCGCCTCGTACGCGAGGTCCACCACGGTGCGGAAGGACAGCTCGGGCGAGACCACGAGGTTCATCGCCAGGTGCCCCTGGACAGTGCTGTGCTGCATGGCGCCGGTACCTCTCTTCTGCTCTTCTGCCGGTGTTTCGACCCTTTCCCGGGGTTTCGACCGTTTCCCTCCGCGGGGAGACTCACGCACAACGCTCCAGCCCCGGAGGTCACCATGGGCCCCGACAACCGAACCCCGCCGCCGCGCCCGGTGGTCAAACGGACCGCGCGGGCGATCCTGCTGGAGCTGGACCCGGACGATCCGCACGGTCCGGCCTCGATCGTGCTGATCCGGCGGGTCCGGCCCGGGGCGCCGCACCCGTACTGGATCACCCCGGGCGGCGGCGTCGAGCGCGAGGACCGCACCGTGGTCGAGGCGCTGCACCGCGAGGTGGACGAGGAACTGGGCGGCAAGGTCGTGGACGTGGTGCCCGCCTTCGTCGACACCATCAGCCACACCCACCACGACGACGGCACCCCGCTGCACCCGCACGGGGTCAAGGTGCAGCACTTCTTCGTCTGCCGGCTGGCCTCGATGGACCTCAGCCGACGGCACGGGCCCGAGGTGACGGACCCGAACGGCGAGTACGAGGTGGTCCGGCTGCCGTTCACCCGCGAGGGCGTGACCTCGGTGAACGTCGTCCCGCCCCGGCTCCGGGCGTACCTCGCGGCCAACATCGAGGGCATCCGCGCGCTCCTCGCACCCGACCTCGGCTGAGCCCCGGGGCCGGTCGCCGGGGCTGGTCCCCGACACCGGCCCGGCGCTACCCGGCCGCCAGTTCGCCGACCAGGTCGTGCCGGATCCGCTCGGCCGGCAGCCCCGCCCGAAGCAGCACCCCGACCCCGCGCCGGACCATCGCGGGCGGGCCGCTGAGCACCGCCTCCCGACCGTCCCACGGGCCGAACCGGCCCACCACCTCGGGAAGTTCACCGGTCAGCGCACCCCCGGCCGGGCCGGTGCCGGACAGCACCGGCCGCACCGTCAGCCAGGGCAGCCGCCCGGCCAGCTCGCGCAGCCCGTCCAGGTCGTACAACTCGGCGGCGCTGCGGGCCCCGTAGAACACCTCGACGCTGCGGCCGGAGGCGCCGTGCTCGGCCGCCTCCTCGACCAGGGCGCGGATCGGCGCGATGCCGGTGCCGCCGCCGAGGCAGAGCAGATCGGGACCGGAGGCGTGGTCGACGGTCATCCCGCCGGCTGCCGGGCCCAGCCGCAGCACGTCCCCGGGGGCGGCCCGGCGCACCAGCGCGTTGCTCACCCAGCCCGCCTGGACGGCCTTGACGTGGAAGACCAGCAGCCCGTCCGGGCGGGGGGCGGAGGCGAAGGAGTAGTGCCGCCAGACCCGCGGCCACCAGGGCGTCTCCAGGCTGCAGTACTGGCCGGCCCGGAACGGGTACGCCTGGTCGGGGCGGACGGTGAGCACCGCGACGTCCCGGGTGCGCTGCTCGTGCCGCACCACCTCGCCCTGCCACCACGGCGGCGAGGTGCGGGCGGCCTCCTCGGCGGCCTCGATCATGATCGTGGAGATCAGCCGGTAGGCGCGGCGCCAGGCCAGTTCCGTCGCCGCGTCCCAGCGGCCGCCCGCGTACCGGGCCAGCGCCTGCACCAGGCACTCCCCCACCGGGGCGTAGTGGCCGGTCAGGGTGCCGTAACGGCGGTGGCCGCGGCCCAGTTCGCTCAGCCGGGTGCGCAGCGCGACCGGGTCCTCGGCGCCGCGGGCGGCGGCCAGCAGGGCGCGGAACAGCCGGTCGCGCTGGACGTCCATGGCGGCGGGGAAGAGCGGGCGGACCTCGGGGTGCTGCAGGAAGAGCAGGGCGTAGAAGTGCGCGGTGGCCCGGTCGGCGACCGGTTCGACGAGCGCGAGGCTGTCCCGGATCAGTGCGATGTCCTGGGCGGTGAGCGGGAGTTCGGTCGGGTCGACACCGACACCGACACCGACACCGACGGCGGGGGCGGGCGCGGCGGCGGTCGGGGCCTGCGACTGGGGCTGGGGCTGGAGCTGGGACGGAGGCTGGTGCTGGACCGCCCAGGCGTCGCTCCAACTGTCGCCCGGCCCAGCCCAGTTGAGGCTGGGAGCGTCGACGAACAGGGACTGGAAGGCGGGGGCGGTCCCGGTGGTCGACGACGTCTCCGGGTAGCTCGGCGCGGGGACGATCGGCGGCTCGGTGGGCGGCGGCGGCACGACCGGCCCGGTCCGCACCGGGGCCGCCACCGACGCGGACTCCGCCACAGCGACCGGCTCCACCAGCGGCACGGGCTCCGCCACCGGCGCGGGCGGCAGGTCGGGCGGGTCCAGCGGCATCGGCGGCCGCGCGGGCTCCGCCTCCGGCAGGCCCGGGACGGAGGCGGCCCCCGCCGAGCCGTGCCCGGTGCGGATCAGAAGTGTTCTGCGGGACTTCACCGCTACGTTTCGAGTAACCAAGAGAATCGTTTCGCCTCCGGCCGGCCTGCGCCACCACCTGGCTTGTCTCTGCTGACGCCTAGGCAGCGTGGCACGCCCGAACTGCTCATCCGACAAATCGCGGGAAGCCCGGACACCCGGCCGGGGAACGCGCTACTCTCACACGATCGGTGGTCGCCCTGAGTGCCGAGCAGCACACCCAGGGCGACCCCGCCCTGCTCACAGCTGCCGCAGCAGCATCCCGGGTTGCTCGACGCAGTCCGCCACGAACCGCAGGAACCCGCCCGCCGTCCCGCCGTCGCAGACCCGGTGGTCGAAGGTGAAGGACAGCTGCGTCACCTCGCGCACCGCCAACTCCCCGCCGTGCACCCAGGGTTTGGCCACGATCCGACCGACCCCGAGCATCGCCGCCTCCGGGTGGTTGAGGATCGGGGTGGACCCGTCCACCCCGAACACCCCGTAGTTGTTCAACGTGAAGGTGCCGCCGGTCAGTTCGGCCAAGGTCAGCGACCCGGCGCGCGCCGCCCCGGTCAACCGTCCCAGCTCCTCGCCGAGTTGCTCGGTGCTGCGGGTGTGCGCGTCCCGGACCACCGGGACGACAAGTCCGCGTTCGCCCTGGGCGGCGAAGCCCAGGTGCACCGCCGAGTGCCGCACGATGCCCGAACCGTCCTCCGTCACACTGGAGTTGAGCTCGGGGAAGCGGGCCAGCGCGACCGTGCAGATCCGGGCCAGCAGCGCCAGCACGCTCACCTTCGGGCCCGGGGCGGCGTTCAACTGCCGCCGCAGTGCCATCAGTTCGGTGGCGTCCGCATCCACCCAGCAGGTCGCGGCCGGGATCTCCCGGTGGCTGCGGCCGAGCTTCTCGGCCACCGCCTTGCGCAGCCCGCGCAGCGGGACGACCGTGTCCGACCCGGCCGGTACGGGCGCGGCGACCGCCGCAGCGGCCACCGGGCCGGCCGCCTTGGCCGCGACCGCGCGTTCGACGTCCGCCCGCATGATCAGGCCGTCCGGCCCGCTCCCGGCGAGCGCGGTCAGATCGACCCCCTGCTCCCGGGCCAGCCGCCGCACCAACGGCGAGATCACCGGCACCACGACCGGAGCCACCGGCACCACCGCAGCCGCAACAGCCACAGCCGGAGCCGGAGCCGGAGCCGCAACAACGGAAGCACCGGGAGCACCGGGAGCACCGGGAGCACCGGGAGCACCGGGAGCAACCGCACCGACCCGGCGCCGCCGCCCGCCCTTGCTCTCGAGCACCCCGTACCCGACCAACGGCCGCTCGACCTCGGCGACAGCGGCAACGACACCGGCAGCGGCGAGCTCCTCGCCCACCCCCGCCGCCGACGCCACCGCGACCGTCACCAGCGGCGCGCCCACGGAGATCTCCTCGCCCTCCGCGCCGTACCGCGCGGTGACCACCCCGCCGTACGGGCAGGGCACCTCCACCACGGCCTTGGCCGTCTCCACCTCCACCACCGGCTGGTCGACGGCGATCACCTCGCCGACCTCGACCATCCAGCGCACCACCTCCGCCCCGGTGAGTCCCTCACCGAGGTCGGGCAGCCGGAACTCCCGTACGACGGGCATCATCCTCGGTCCTCCCACTGCAGCCGGGCGACCGCGTCCAGGATCCGGTCCACCCCGGGCAGGTGGTGGTGCTCCAGCATCGGCGGCGGGTACGGGATGTCGAAGCCGGTGACCCGCAGCACGGGCGCGGCCAGGTGGTGGAAGCACCGCTCGGTGACCCGGGCGGCGATCTCCGCGCCGGTGCCGCCGAAGCCGCTGGCCTCGTGCACCACCACGGCCCGGCCGATCGAGCGCACCACCCGGGTGACCGTCTCGTCGTCGAAGGGCACCAGGGTGCGCAGGTCGAGCACCGCGAGGTCCCAGCCCTCCGCCTGCGCGGCCTCGGCCGCCTCCAGGCAGACCGGCAGCGAGGGCCCGTAGGTGATCAGCACCGCGGAGGTGCCGGTGCGGCGCAGCGCGGCCCGGCCGATCGGCTCGACCGGCGCGGCCGGGTCGAACCCGTCCTTGCCCCAGTAGAGCCGCTTGGGCTCCAGGAAGACCACCGGGTCGTCGGAGGCGATCGAGGCGCGCAGCAGCCCGTAGGCGTCGCCGACCGTCCCGGGGGTGACCACGTGCAGGCCGGGGGTGCTGGTGTAGTACGCCTCGGAGGCGTCGCTGTGGTGCTCGACGCCGCCGATGCCGCCGCCGTACGGGATGCGTACGGTGATCGGCAGCGGGAGCTTGCCGCCGGTGCGGTTGCGCATCTTGGCGACGTGCGAGAACAGCTGCTCCAGCGCCGGGTAGGCGAAGGCGTCGAACTGCATCTCGACCACCGGGCGCAGCCCGTACATCGCCATGCCGATCGCGGTGCCGAGGATGCCGGCCTCGGCGAGCGGGGTGTCCAGGCAGCGGTCGGGGCCGAACTCGGCGGTGAGCCCGTCGGTGATCCGGAAGACCCCGCCGAGCGCGCCGACGTCCTCGCCGAGCACGTGCACGGTGGGGTCCTCGCGCAGGGCGTCCCGCAGCGCGGAGTTGAGCGCCTGCGCCATCGACGCCGTACGGGCGGTACCGGCGGCAGGGGCGGAAACAGCGGTGGACATCAGTGCTGCACCTCGGCTTCGGCGGCCAGCTCGGCGGCCAACTGGGCTGCCTGCTCGCGCAGTTGCGGGGTCGGCTCGGCGTAGACATGGGTGAACAGGGCCATCGGGTCGAGCTCCGGGTCGGCGTGGAACTCGGCCCGCATCCGGGCCGCCAGCGCCTCCGCCTCGTCGGCGGCGTCCTGCACCAGCCCGTCGTCCAGGACGCCGAGTCCGCGCAGTGCGCGGTCCAGCAGCAGGATCGGGTCGTGCTCCCGCCAGGCCTCCACCTCGGGTTCGGTGCGGTAGCGGGTGGCGTCGTCGGCGTTGGTGTGGGCCTCGATCCGGTAGGTGAGGGCCTCGATCAGGGTCGGGCCCCCGCCGGCCCGGGCCCGCTCGACGGCCTCGCCGAGCACCGCGTGCACGGCGGGCGCGTCGTTGCCGTCGACCAGCCGCCCTGGCATGCCGTAGCCGACCGCCTTGTGGGCGAGGCTGGGTGCGGCGGACTGCGCGCTGAGCGGGACGGAGATCGCGTAGCCGTTGTTCTGCACCAGGAAGACGACCGGCGCCCGCAGCACGGCGGCGAAGTTCAGCGCCTCGTGGAAGTCGCCCTCGCTGGTGCCGCCGTCGCCGAGCATGGCCAGCGCGACCACCGGTTCGCCGCGCAGCCGGGCGGCGTGCGCCAGTCCGACGGCGTGCGGGGCCTGGGTGCCGAGCGGGGTGCAGAGCGGGGCGGTCCGGCTGGCGCGGGGGTCGTAGCCGGTGTGGGCGTTGCCGCGCAGCAGGGTCAGCGCCTCCAGCGGGTCGACCCCGCGGGAGACCACGGCGAGGGTGTCGCGGTAGCTGGGGAACAGCCAGTCGCGTTCGCCGAGCACCAGGGCGGCGGCGACCTGGCAGGCCTCCTGCCCGGTGGAGGCCGGGTAGACGGCGAGGCGGCCCTGCTTGGTCAGGGTGGTGGCCTGCTGGTTGTAGCGCCGGCCGACGACGAGTCGCCGGTAGAGCTCGCGCAGCAGCGCCGGGTCCTGCTTCTCCAACGCGGGGGTGCCGAGCACCCGGACGGGGGAGACGTCCGGGAGAAGGGGGGCCGGATCCGTGCGCGGAGCGGTGGCCCCGGGCATCCAGCCGGGCACACCGGTGTGGTGTCTGTGGTCGAGAACGGTCATCTCGGGGCACCTCCAGGGGTGGCGGGGGCTCCCTACCGATTGTTCGGTCGTCTGTTCATCTTGACCAGAAGCGTGACAAGGTGGTGGACATTCGGCCCGAGCGGCGGTCGACTGGTGGCAGTGTGTCCAATCGGCGAGGGTGGGGGGTCATGTCGGCTGAACAGATGTCCAGACTCGACCGGGTCGACCGGGCGATCCTGCGGCTGCTGCAGCAGGACGGTCGAGCCTCGATCCGCTCGGTGGCCGAGCGGGTGCACGTGTCCCGGGCGAACGCCTACGCCCGGATCTCCAGGATGGTCGAGGACGGCATCATCCGCGGCTTCACCGCCCGGGTGGACCACGAACGGGCAGGTCAGGGCGCGTCCGCGTACATCACCCTGAAAATCGTCCAGAACTCCTGGCGCACCGTGCGCGAGCAGCTGCTGGCGCTGCCCGGGGTCGCCCACATCGCCCTGGTCGGCGGGGACTTCGACGTCCTGCTGCTGGTGCACACCGCCGACAACCACGCCCTGCGGGACCTGGTCCTCAACCGGATCCAGTCCATCCCGCAGGTGCTCGGTACACAAACCATGCTGGTGTTCGAGGAGACCGACCAGGTGCCCCCCGACTAGGGCCTGCCCGGCGGATCTTGGCAGATCAGCGCGCGGCGTTGGGCGCCCGGCTGGGCGTGCGCCCGAGTCGGCCTCGTACTGGACGTACTTGGGCGATTCGGGCGTGCGTCCAGGCGGGATGCCCGGCGTCGCGCGCCTGGCAGGATCCGCCGGACAGGCCCTAGGCCCGCCGGGTCAGCGCGCCCGCAGCCCGTCGAAGGCCAGGTGCACCACGGCGTCCGCGACCCCGTCGGCCGCCTTCAACCCCGGCCGGTACCACTCCACGATCGAGTTGATCATCCCGAACAGCAGCCGGGTGGCCAGCCGCGGCTCCACGTCCCCGCGCAGCGAGCCGTCCGCGACGGCCGCCCGCACCAGCTCCGCCACCTGGTGGTCGAAGTCCCGCCGCCGCTCCAGCGCCCACAGCTCGGTGGCCGTGTTGCCGCGCACCCGCAGCAGCAGCGTCACGTACGGCAGCTCCGCCAGCAGCACCTCCGCGGTGCGCCGCACCACGTGCTCCAGCCGCTCCACCGCCGGGCCCGCCACCGCCTCCGGCTCGGCCAGGATCGCGAACAGCCCGTCCAGCGCCCGCCCGACGGCCAGCCGCAGCAGCTCCTCCTTGCCGCGGACGTGGTGGTAGATCGAGGACTTGGAGATCCCGGCCGCCCGGGAGAGGTCCTCCATCGACGTGCCGTCGTATCCGCGCTCGTTGAACACGTCGACGGTCACCGCGAGCAGTGACTCGACGGTGTAGGCGGTGCGCGTGGTGTGATCGGCCATCCTCCGAGTATCCCCGGCCGCCGGGCGGGGTACGCGATCGGGTCCGGCCGGTCCGCTCCGGAGGGAGCCGGTCCGCACCGTCCGGAGCCGGTCCACACCGGCCGGAGCTGGTCCACACCATCCGGAGGGGGGACCGCCTAGAATCTGCGGACGATCGTCCACGTCCAGCAGGCTGGGGTCCGCAGCTGATGAACGCAATACCGGCAGTCTCCTCCGACCTGCCCGAGGACGTGCCCGACCAGCGCGGCGAGGACCCGGCGGGCGTCACCCCCACCTGGCAGGACCGCGCCCGGGCCCTGGTGGTGCGGTTCGGACCGGCCGTGTGGTGCTACGCCGTGCTCAAGCTGGTCGGCTTCACCGTCTTCATGAAGCTGCTCTCCTTCTCCGGCGACTACGCGAAGAAGCCGGCCCGTTTCGGCGGCGGCACCAACCCCTGGGACGTGCTGGCCAGCTGGGACGGCTGGTGGTACCAGCAGGTCGCCCAGTTCGGCTACCACCCGGCGCTGGTCCCGATCCCGGGCGGCCAGCCGGGCTTCACCATCGAGCAGAACTCGGCGGCCTTCTTCCCGCTCTACCCCGGCCTGATGCGGCTCACCTCGGACGTCACCGGCCTCGGCCTGTACGGCGCCGGGATGCTGGTCTCGGTGCTGGCCTCGCTGTTCGCGGCGGCCGGGATCTACGCCGTGGTGGAGAAGCTGTCCGGCCCCCGGGCGGGCGTGATCGCGGCCGGGATCTGGGCGATCGCCCCCGGCTCGGGCGCCGAGTGGGCCGTCTACTCGGACTCGCTGTTCGTCGCGCTGGCCGCCTGGGCCTGCTACTTCACGATGACCAAGCAGTGGGTCGCGGCCGGGGCGGTCACCCTGGTCGCCGGGCTCAACCGGCCGACCTCGGCGGCGCTGATCGGCGCCGTCGGCCTGGCCGCGCTGGTCGAGCTGTACCGCCGGGAGAGCGGGGTGCTGCGCCCGCTGGCGGCGATGCTGCTGGCCCCGCTGGGCCTGCTCGGCTACGTGGCCTGGGTGGGCTGGCGGACCGGCGAGTGGGGCGGCTACTTCCGGATCCAGCACGACGCCTGGCTGCACTACTTCGACGGCGGCCAGGGCACCTGGCAGGCGATCCGCGGCGTGCTGCTGGGGCGGGGCGACTACCCCTTCGCGTTCCCGGTGCCGGACCTGCTGGCCACCCTGATCGTGTTCAGCCTGCCGGTGCTGATCGTGCTGCTGGTCCGGCTGCGCCCGCCGCTGGTGCTGACCGCCTACACCCTGGCCACGATCGTCTCGGTGCTCGGCAGCCTGGGCATCTTCGGCAACGTCTCGCGCTACCTGCTGCCGGCGTTCCCGCTGTTCATCGCGCTGGCGGTGGGGATGCGCAAACTCAGCTGGCCGGTGCTGGCGACGGTCCTGGGGACGGGTGCGATCGCCTCGGGCTGGTACGCCGGGTTCGTGATCTTCGAGCTGGGCGTGCCGTAGACCGGTCCACCCGGTCGCACGACCGGTCCACCCGAGCGCACGGGGGCGGTGTCCTACGGGACCCGCCCCTTCCCCGTTCCCGGCGGAATCCGTCCCCCACGCCCTCTTGAGCCGACCGATCGTTCGGTTACCCTGTGACGTGTCCCGTCCTCCCCTCTGAGGAGCGCACAGATGCCCGCAGCGGTCACCCACCCCCTCGTCGGCGAGCTGGTCGAGCGCCACCAGGCCACCCTGGACGCCGCGCTCGCCGCCGCCGCGACGCGCGACTACTGGTCCGCCTACCCCGAGTTCCCGAAGGCCTACGGCGAGAGCGGCCCGGCCGACGGCAAGGCCGCCTTCGACGCCCTCCTCGGCCGGCCCTTCGTCCTCGACGGCCACCCCGGCGACGGCGACCAGGTCGGCGGCGAGGTCTCGCCGTACGGCATCGAGCTGGGCATCACCTACCCGCACGCCGGCCCGGACGCCCTGGTCGCCGCGCTCGACGCCGCCCGGCCCGGGTGGGCCGCCGCCTCCCCGCTGGAGCGCGCCGCCGTCTGCCTGGAGATCCTGCGGCGGATCAACGCCCGCTCCCACGAGTTCGCCCAGGCCGTCATGCACACCACCGGCCAGGCCTACGGGATGGCCTTCCAGGCCGGCGGGCCGCACGCCCAGGACCGCGGCCTGGAGGCCGTCGCCTACGCGTACGCCGAGCAGACCCGGCTGCCGCGGCAGGCCGGCTGGACCAAGCCCCAGGGCAAGCGCGAGCCGCTGGTGATGACCAAGGACTTCACCGTCGTCCCGCGCGGCCTCGCGCTGCTGATCGGCTGCAACACCTTCCCCACCTGGAACGGCTACCCGGGCCTGTTCGCCTCGCTGGCCACCGGCAACCCGGTGCTGGTCAAGCCGCACCCGCGGGCCGTGCTGCCGCTCGCGCTGACCGTCGCGATCGCCCGCGAGGTGCTCGCCGAGGCCGGCTTCGACGCCAACCTGGTCTGCCTGGCCGCCGAGCACGAGGGCGGCACCGTCGCCGCGACCCTCGCGGTCCGCCCCGAGATCCGGATGATCGACTACACCGGCTCCACCGCCTTCGGCGACTGGCTGGAGGAGAACGCCAAGCAGGCCCAGGTCTACACCGAGAAGGCCGGCGTCAACGCGGTCGTCATCGACTCCACCGACGACTACAAGGGCATGCTGGGCAACCTGGCCTTCGCCCTCTCGCTGTACAGCGGCCAGATGTGCACCACCCCGCAGAACGTGCTGATCCCGCGCGGCGGCATCGGCACCGACCAGGGCGACAAGTCCTACGACCAGGTCGTCACCGACCTCGCCGCCGCCATCGAGGGCCTGCTCTCCGACGACGCCCGCGCCGCCGCCATCCTCGGCGCCGTGGTCAACCCGGGCGTGCTCCAGCGCTCGGCCGCCGCGGCCGGCGGCGAGTACGGCGAACTCGCCCTCGCCCCGCGCGCGGTGGTCTCGCCCGACTTCCCCGGTGCGACCGTCCGCACCCCGGCGCTGGTCAAGCTCGACGCCGACAAGCCGGACGACCGCGCGGTGTTCCGCACCGAGTGCTTCGGCCCGGTCTCCTTCGCCGTCGCCGTCGAATCCACCCCCGCCGCCGTGGAGTTGCTGCGCACCACGGTCCGCGAGAAGGGCGCCATGACGGCCTCCGGCTACACCACCTCGCCCGAGGTGGAGGCCCTGCTGGTCGAGGCCGCGCTGGACTCCGGCGTCTCGCTCTCGCTCAACCTCACCGGCGGCGTCTACCCCAACCAGACCGCCGCCTTCTCCGACCTCCACGGCACCGGCGCCAACCCGGCCGCGAACTCCGCGTACTGCGACGGCGCCTTCGTCGCCAACCGGTTCCGCACCGTGGAGATCCGCCGCCACAGCTGAGCCGGCGGGGCCGTCCCGCCCCCGCCCGCACCCCCGGTCCCCCGGTCGGCCACCCGCCACCGGGGGACCGGCGGTTCACAGCTCCACCGGCGCCCGCGATGATGGAGGCTGGGAGAACGCCGGGGACGGCGTAACCGCCCTCCGAACAACGGGAGCTGATACATGGCCGTGAAGCCGACCGAAACCGATGTCGTCATCGTCGGCGCCGGACCGACCGGACTGCTGCTGGCCGGCGACCTCGCCGCCGCCGGGGTCGGCGTCACCGTCCTGGAGAAGCGCAGCACGGAGTCCAACCTCACCCGGGCCTTCGCCGTGCACGCCCGCACCCTGGAGCTGCTGGACGCCCGGGGCCTGGCCGACGAGCTGATCGCCACCGGCCGCCCGCTCAGCGGGCTCAGGATGCTGAACAAGGTCGGCATCGACCTCAGCACGCTGCCCAGCCGCTTCCCGTTCGTCCTGATCACCCCGCAGTACAACGTCGAGCGGGTGCTCCAGGAGCGCGCCGAACGGGCCGGCGCCGTGATCCTGCGCGGCGCCGAGGTCACCGGGCTGCGCCAGGACGCCGAGGCGGTCACCCTGGAGACGGCCGACGGGCAGAGCCACCGGGCCCGCTACGCGGTCGGCACCGACGGCGTCCGCTCCGCCGTGCGCGAGCTGCTCGGCATCGAGTTCCCCGGCGAGTCCGTGGTCGACTCCGTGATGCTCGCCGACGTCCGGCTGGAGCGCGAGCCCGCCGACGCGATCGCCGTCGGCGCCAACAAGGCCGGCTTCTCCTTCGTCGCCCCGTTCGGCGACGGCTGGTACCGGGTCATCGCCTGGGACCGCAACGAGCAGCAGGCCGACGGCGCCACCCCCACCCCCGAGCAACTCACCGCGATCGTCCAGGCCACCCAGGGCGAGGACTACGGCCTGCACGACGTGCGCTGGAGCTCCACCTTCCACAGCGACGAGCGCCAGGCCCCCCACTACCGCTCCGGCCGGGTCTTCCTGGCCGGCGACGCCGCCCACTGCCACTCCCCGGCCGGCGGCCAGGGCATGAACACCGGCCTCCAGGACGCCGCCAACCTCTCCTGGAAGCTCGCCGCCGCCGTCCGCGGCCGGGCCACCGACGCGCTGCTGGACACCTACCAGGCCGAGCGGCACCCGGTCGGCAGGACGGTGCTGCGCACCTCCGGCGCACTGATCCGGATCGCCCTCGCCGAGTCCGCCCCCACCCGCGCCCTGCGCGGGGCGCTCACCGCGATCGGCGGCCACCTCGACCTGCTCACCGAGCGCGGCGCCCGGATGGTCTCCGGCATCGAGATCGCCTACCCCGCCCCCAAGGGCGCCCACCCCCAGGTCGGCAAGCGCGTCCCCGACCTCCGGCTGACCTCCCTCAGCAAGCCCGCCGACGGCGAGCCGGCCGGGCCCGAGCGGCTCTACGAGGCGCTGCGCGCCGGGAAGTTCGTCCTGGTGAGCAATGACGAGCTGGCCGCCACCGCGCCCTGGGCGGACCGCCTGGTCTGCGCCGCCCCGGCCGACCCGCACGGCAAGCTGGCCGACACCGTGCTGCTGATCCGCCCGGACGGCTACGTCGCCTGGGGTGCCGTGGACCCCGGCCAGCGCGAGCTGCGCGAGGCCCTCGCGGACTGGCTGGGCGCCCCCGCCGAGGACTGACCGGGGCACCGCGACGAAGGGTCGGCGGGCGCGGCACGGACGCCGCCCCCGCCGACCCTTCGTTCGGTCGTCGGTTAGGGCCTGTCCGGCGGATCTTGCCAGGCGCGCGACGCCGGGCATCCCGCCTGGACGCACGCCCGAATCGCCCAAGTACGTCCAGTACGAGGCC
>NZ_JBHZCY010000023.1:0-89761 GCF_042786665.1 Kitasatospora sp. NPDC059146
CGACCACCGTGCCGTAGCCGTCCATCCGCCAGACTCCGGTCGGCGGACTCCCCGGCCGCCCCTCGGCGGCGGCCGCCGTCCCCGCCGCCGGCCCGACCGCCGTGGCGAGCACCAGTGCCGTCGCCAGCGCCGTGGTGGTGGCCGCCGCCCTGGCGACCTTCCGGGACCTCGCCCTCGGCCCCCGCCGTCCCTGTTCGAGGTTCGGCCTCCGCCGACCCTGCTCGATGTTCGACCCCCGCCGACTCTGCTGCATGTCCGGCCTCCGCCGAGTGTCCGGCCTCCCCCGCGGAACCCCTCCGCCACCGTGCCCACGACGCTACGGTCGCCCGCACCGCCCGGTCGTCATCCGACGCGCCGCTCCCGTCCCCTCCTCCGGGCCCACTCGCACGCCCGGTCGAACCACCTCGGGAGGGATGGACGGCAAACCCTTTTGACGGCGGGTGGAAATCCGTCGTGGCGGATCCGAGGCCGGCCGCGTCCGCCTCTCCTACTCCTGCGCCTCTTCCCGCTTCCACCTGTCCGCGACCAGGGTGCCCAGCCGGTCCAGCCCGACGACGGCCGCGCCGAGCACGATGAACTCGACCGTCAGCTGGGCTATCTGGCCCCAGACGTAGCCGTAGCCCTTGGTCGTCGGGTCGAAGAAGAAGTACGGGTAGGGCCTCGGGAAGTCGGCGAACAGCGCGTTGCGGGCGAGCACGATCGCCGCGTAGCCGAGCGGGAAGGCCAGCCAGAGCGGGAGGTTCTTCCAGGTCGACGCATTGCGCGGCTTCAACGCCACCCAGTCGACCAGCACCATCACCGGCGTGACGTAGTGCAGGAGGAAGGAGGACCAGTGCGCCAGCCGGTCCGGCCCGTCGACCAGTCCGGGCAGCGGGCTGGCGCCGTGCTGGAGCAGGACGTGCGAGACCAGTCCGGTGATCAGGATGTACAGCGTGGCGGCCCCGCGCAGCCGGGGCGCGGGCGCGTCCACGGTGTCGCGCTGGAGCATCCAGTACACCGCGCCGATGAAGTAGCCGAGCACGATGACGTTGCTCTGCACGGTGAAGTACACCAGCGACGCGTCCCCGAGGGTCAGGCCGAGGCCGGCCGAGAGCACGATGCCCATGCGCCACCACAGCGCGGGACGGGTCCGGACGGTCATGCGGCCACCAGTTCGTTCCAGGCGATACGGGAGGTATCGGACGTTCGGAGGGGAAGATCGCACTCTACTCGGTGGTACCCATCGAGGGAACTTGTGTACGAACTTCTGCCGCCGAACCGCCGCCGAACCGCTGTGGAACCGCCGCCGAACCGCGGCGGAACCGTCGCGGCCCCCTTCGGTCACCCCGGCAGGACGAAGCCCGATTCGTAGGCCGCGATCACGGCCTGGGTGCGGTCCCGGGCGCCCAGCTTGGCCAGCACGCTGCCGACGTGGGTCTTCACCGTCTCCTGGCTCACCACCAACTGCCGCGCGATCTCCGCGTTGTTGAGTCCGGTGGCCATCAACCGCAGCACCTGGCCCTCCCGTTCGGTTAGCCGCCCGATCGGCCCCCGGTCCGCGGCGGCCTCCCGGCGGCCGTCCGCGCCGTGCCGCAGCGCGAGTTCGCGCACCGCCGCCGGGAACAGCAGCGAGTCACCGCGCGCGACCAGTCGCACCGCCTGCACCATCTCCTCGGCCCGGGCCCGCTTCAACAGGAAGCCGGCCGCGCCCGCGCGCAGCGCGTCGTACACGTGGTCGTCGTGCTCGAAAGTGGTGACCACCAGGATCCGCGGTGGCTCGGCCATCCCGCGGACCAGCTGCTCGGTGGCCCGGATCCCGTCGATGCCGGGCATCCGGACGTCCATCAGCACCACGTCCGGGCGCAGTTCGCGCACCAGCGGTACGACCTCGGCGCCGTCGGCGGCCTCGCCGACCACGGAGAGGTCCGGTTCGGCGTCGATCACCACCCGCAGGCCCATCCGGACCAGGCGCTCGTCGTCCGCGATCACCACGCGGATGGGCCCGCCCTCCGTGCCGCCCCGCGCGCCGTCCCCCGTACCGTTGCCGTCGTTCATCCCCCAGTCCCTCCCAGCGGCAGCCACACGGCCAGCCGCCACGTCGTCCCGTCCTCGCTCGGCCCGACGGCGCTCCCGCCGCGCAGGGCCGCCGCCCGTTCCCCGATCCCGCGCAGCCCGCGCCCGCCGCCGGGGCGGCTCGGGCGGGCCGCGCCCAGCGGGTTGGTCAGTTCGATCTCCAGTCGGCCCGCGTCCAGCGCGACCCGCAGCCCCGCCGGGGCGGGCCCGGCGTGCCGGAGCACATTGGTCAGGCCCTCCTGGACGATCCGGTACGCCTCGCGGGAGACCCCGGCGGGCAGTGCGCCCAGGCCGGGCGCCAGCTCGGCGTCCACCGTCACGCCGGTGCGGGCGAGTTGGCGCAGCAGGTCGTCCAGCCCGGCCAGCGTGGGCCCGGCCGGTCCGGTGCCACCGTCCTCCTCCTCGCGCAACAGCCCCAGCACGGTGTCCAGTTCGGCGACGGCCCCGCGCGCGGTCTCCTCGATCGCGCGCAGCGCCTCCGCGGCGAAGTCCGGGTCGGTGCGCAGCACCCGGGCGGCCGCCGAGGCCTGGATGCCGACCGCGCTGAGCGCGTGCCCGACCGAGTCGTGCAGTTCCCGGGCCAGCCGGTTGCGCTGGGCGAGCACGGTGGCACGCCGTTCGGCGGCGGCCAGCCGCTCCTCCGGGGTGGGGCCGAGCAGCCTGGGAGCCCAACGGGCCAGCAGCGCACCGCAGCCGGCGTTGCTGACGACGATCAGCAGCAGAACGGCCAGGCCCAGTGCGGGGCCGGTGAGCATCCAGCCGGGGAAGCGGTCCGTCCAGTAGCCGGAGAGGTCCTCGGACCCGATGAGGCCGAACATCAGCACCACCGCGAAGGGCGCCCCGGCCAGCGTCATCCCGGCGACCACCCCGCCGGTGAACAGGTGCAGCACGAAGAACGCGGCGGTCCGCCACCGGGCGGCCCAGGACCGGGACGGCCCGGTGGCCAGTTCCTCCGGCCGGGCCACCGCGCACAGCGCCCGGGCGGCCGCGCCCTCCAGCCCCCGGACGGTCGGCACCAGCGCGGTCACCGCGGCCATCGGCAGCGAGGTGAACAACGACAGCATCTGCAACAGCAGTTGGCGGGCGTGGCCCTGGTTCGGGTTGAGCGCCCCGAGTCCCACCGTCGACAGCAGGTAGTAGGGCATCAGCAGCGCGCCGCCCAGCACCAGGTGCACCCAGCGCAGTCGGGCCCGCCGTCCGAACAACACCTCGCCCGCCCGCCGGATCCGGCGGCCCCCCGTACTCACCCGGGCGACTTTACGTCAGCACCGCCGGGGCCGTCAGTGCCGTCGGGCCCGTCAGTGCCGTCGGGTCCGGCTCCCCGGCCGGGCGCGGCCCCCCGTTCGGTCAGGGCCACCGCGCCCGCGGCCAGCATCAGGGCCCCGGCCGTGAACTGCCCGGCCTCCACCAGGGCCAGGAACCCCGGTACGGCCCGCGGCAGGTCCGGCACCGTCGTCGAGGTCCCGAACGCCACCAGCAGGAAGCCGCCCCAGCCGAACAGCGAGCCCGCGCCGGTCCAGGCCACCAGCAGCGGCACCCGCAGCCGCCGTCGCGGCCCGATCCGGAAGCCCAGCACCAGCAGGGCCAGGGCCGCGGCGACGGCGGTCACGGCGGTGGCCGCGTCCATCGTCGCCATCGACCGGTCGTACTCCTCGGCCATCCGCAGCGGCAGTCCCACCGTCCCGCCCGCCGCCCAGTACGCCCGGGCCGTCGCGACCCCCAGCGCGACCAGCGCGGCCACCACGGCGAAGGCCCGCTGCACGTTGCGGGTGGGGGAGTCGGGCAGGTCGCCGATCCGGTCGTGGAGCAGGCCCGTCCAGCGTCGGCGGGCGTACAGCGCGAACGCGGTGAACAGGGCGGCGCCCTGCACCCCGAAGCCCCCGTAGACCACGGCGTACACCCACCCCGCCAGGCCGTCGTCGGCCTGCTGCGCCGCCGTCCGGTGCTCCGCCCCGAACACCAGCGAGCCCAGCAGGTCCAGTGGGACGACCACCAGGATCGTCCCCAGCAGCCCGGTCGCCACCCACATCGGGAACGCCACCAGTGCGGCCGGGGCCCGCCGCCCCCACGGCCGGACGAAGGCGAGCGCGAGCAGCAGCGCGACCACCTCCATGCCGAAGGTGAGGAGGTTGAGCGTCCACAGCCCGTCCAACGCCTTCGCGTCGCGCACGCCCACGGGGGAGCCGGACAGCCACAGCAGTTTCAGCGTCAGATAGGGCACCGTGGCGGCCATCGCGATCCCGGCCGCCGCCCCCCGCACCACGTCTTCCTTGCGCCTCATGCCCCCTACGCTGCCGCCCCACCCCGGGCCGCGGCCTCGGCCCGGGGTGCGATCCCCCTCCCCCCGGCGGGGGATCTCCGGCCCCTCCCTACGCCATCCGGTGGATCAGCCGGTCCTCCTGGTCGACCCGCCCGTCCGGGTCCGGCACCAGCCCGAGCCGCTCGGCCAGCCGGCGCGACGGCAGATTGTCCGCCCTGATCAGCGCCGTCACCGGAATCCCGGGGAACCGCGGCAGCGCCTCCGCCATCGCCGCCCGGCACGCCTCCGCCGCGTACCCCTTGCCCCACGCCGACGGCCGGAACCGGTAGTACAGGTTGAACACCGGCTCCCCGTCCAGCGAGTGCAGGAACAGCCCGGCGACCCCGATCACCACCCCCGGCTCCTCCCGGGTCGCCACCATGCAGTACCCCACCCCGTCCCGCGGCCAGTCCGCGATGAACCCGGCCAACTGCTCCCGCGCCGCCCCGAGATCCCGCTGCGGCCCGTCCAGGTTGTACCGGTTGGTCTCCGGATCCCCGTGGATCGCGAACATCGCCTCCGCGTCCCCCTCCTGCGGCCGGCTCAACACCAGCCGCTCGGACACGGCGACGACCGTGCGGGCATCGGTGGGCAGATCAGTGGTGGTCATGGAGGCTCCCCCTGCGGTGCGTAATGGTCCGATAGCACGATAGACCATTACGCCGACACCCGCCCGTCCATTTCCTACAGGATCGGCTCACACCCGATCGCCTTGCCCCCGGCGACGAGGAACTGCTTCCAGGTCTCGTCGCCGTTGGGGATGAGCTTCTGGGCACCGTCCCAGCTCAACCGGAAGACGGTGGGCTTGCCCTGGCAGGACGTCACCATCTCGTCCGCTCCGACCCAGCGGGCCCGGCCGAGCCCCGGTTCGTCCTTCGGGGCGGTCGAGGTCAGGAGCCGCGGCTCGGTGCCGATGGTGAGGGAGGCGGAGGGGCCGGGGTTCGCGTCCGTGTGGATGCGGCAAGCCCACAGGGGGTCGGTGGCGGTGGTCGCCATCTCCCGGAGACCGTGGTTCCCCGGCAGGTCGGGCAGGGTGAACCCGGGCAGGCCACAGACGGCGTCGAGGTTGAGGTCGTGGTCCGCTCCGGCCTCCGACAGGACGTGCGGTGCCGGCATCGGCGTCGATCCGCAGGTTCGCTGGCCCGCGATCCGATTGGCCACCGTCACGGAGAACTCTGCGAGGTTTCGGGCCCCGCGTCCGTCGTCGCCACCCGAACTGACCGTGACCCGCAACCCGTTGCCGCAACCCTCGGGGAGCAGTGCCCACGCCCGGTGGTCGGAGGCCGCGCCGGCCGCACCTCCGTTGGCCGAAGCGGCGAACAGCCGGGCTGCGGAGTCGTCCGTGAGGGCGGAGAGGCCGGTGTTCTCGCGGAGTTCCACCGTGACGGACCGGTCGCTCCCGAAGATTCCACGACTCACCGTCGCCACGCAGAACGCGGTGCCGTTGCGCAGCTGCCCGTTGCCGTACGTGTGCTCGCCGACCCTGCCCGATCCGAGTGCGGCGGTGAGCGCGTCGGCACTCACAGCGCCACCGCACACGCTGTCCGGCCCGAAGGCATTGCTCAGGTTGTTCGCGAGGAACGCCCCCGCTCCGGCCAGTACCGCCGCCACCCCCGTGACGGCGACCGCCGCCCGGACCCGGAGCGGCCAGGTGGTGAACCCGCGCCGGTCCGGGTCTGCGTCGCCACTGCCGTCCGGCGTGCCGCCAGTCCCGCGCTGTCCTGTCGTCACGGGATCAGCCCTTCCCGAAGGCGGCGTTGTGGGCCTGGGTGATCGACGTGTAGTAGTGGATGTTGGCCGAGTCGGTCAGTTGGGCGAGCAGGGCGTCACGACCCGGCACACCCAAGTCATCGGCCTTCCGCTTGAGCATGACCTGCATCTGCGACTGCCCGGTGGTGTAGAGGCTGCTGAGGTCACCCTGCGCCTTGGTGTCGAGCGCCGCGTTGACCTTGTTCGCCCACTCGGAGGTGGCGACGTCGACGTACCGCTGGGCGATGTCCCCGACCGGCAGCCAGTCCTTGCCCGGCAGCATGTTGGCGAGCGTGCCGACGTAGTGGTAGTCCATCTTGGCCTTCCAGTTGACCTTGAACTGCTCGTCGGACTTGTGGTCCGAGATGGTGTCCGCCTGAACGGCGTCGAGCGCGCCGAAGGCCTTTCCGGCTTCGTTCACGAAGCTCTCGAACCTCGGATCCGGTCGGCCGTTGACGTCCTTGAACGCCTCCGGTCCGTACTCGGCCATCCGTCGAGCCACCTCCTGGGTCTCGGCCAGGTGGATCAGGGCGTACGAGTCCGGGTCCTCGGCGGTGCCGCGGATCACCCGGAGGAGCTGTTCCCGGGTGGCGTTCAGTCCTCCGGGCTGGGACGGGCCGGGGAGGTCCTTGCTGAGGATGTCGTGGGTGTCCGCCACGTAGTCACTGACCATGTCGGCCAGCGGCCGGCGAAGGGCGGGGGACAGGTCGTTCTCGTGGCCGGCCCTGTCGCCACCGAGCGTCGAGAGCGTGGAGTCCATGATCCGCGTCATCGTCGCGTCGTGCAGTCGTACCGGCGGCTGCGTGCTGCCGGGTTCGCGGCCGGTCGTAGCCGATTCCAGTACCTGGCCGAACAGTCCGTGGGAGCTGTTGCGCAGCTCGTCGGCGGACAGCTTGCCCTCCAGGTCGGCGTCGGGCCACGCGCGGTCCTTGAGCAGGTAGGTGAGGTTCTTGTTGCGGCCCGGGTCGAGGAACTCCCCGGCCGCCGCAGGGTCGGTCCTCAGCTGCTTCATCAAGGGGCCCAGTGGATCGCCTTCCCTGGCGGACCAGTTCGGCCCCCACAGGTCACTGCCCTTGGCCTTGCTGTTGCGCTCGTAGTCGACCAGGTCGTCGCTCACCTTCACCAGGAAGGCCTTGTCGTACCTGCCGCCTGCTCCCATCAGCGCTGTCAGTGCCGGGAAATTGTCGTTCCAGCCCGCTGCCGAGCCGCCCGGGCGGCGGGCGGCCGCCAGCAGCCCGTCCTCCCACCCCTTGCCCATGCCGCCGTCGCGGGTGGCGGTGGCGAGGACCACCGACAGGTTGCCGTAGACGTCCTGGTAGCCCTTGGCGTTGTGGTTGGCGTGGGCGAGGTCACCGTAGGCCTTGCTGTACTCCAGGAAGGCTTCCGGGCCGGTCTTGCCGCCGTAGTTGAGGCCGTTGAGCAGGGTGGTGGAGAAGTCCTTGTTCTCCGCGTTGGCGGCCAGCAGGGCCTGCAACTGCTTGAGCTGGTCGTCGGAGAGGCTGCCGCCCTTGGACATCAGGTCGGTCGCGCGCTTGGCGTCGGCGACCGGGCCGCTGCCGCCGGGGGTGGGGTTGAAGGCGGTGGTGCTGGTGCCGATGTCGGCCTGGAGGTCGACCGAGGCGCGCTGGTCGGCGGCGGTGGCCTTCTGGACGGCCTTGGTCAGGCGGGCCGAGATGGCCTTGGCCTTGGCGTCCAGGTCCTGGGCCAGCAGCCTGCTGTCCGGATCGTTCCTCGCCTCCTTCGGCAGCGTCCAACTGACGGTGCCGTCCGCCGAGACCGTCAGGTCCTGTGCCTGGGCGTCGTGGAGTGCCGTGTCGAGGTCGCGGCGGGCGGCGGCGAAGTCCTCGGCAGCGGTCTTCATGATCGCGGCGAGGGCGGTGGCGACGGCCGAGGCCTGTTTGAAGTCGCCGTCGATGCCCTGCATCACCTTGGTCGCCTCGTCGGCGGCCGCGCCCTTCCAGCCGGCCCGCTGCGGGGTGCTGGTGAGGTCCTTGGTGACCCGGCCGTCCAAGGCGGTGAGGGCCTTGGCGACCCCGGCCCACGCCTCGGCGGCGTCGGAGACCGCGGAGAACTCGGCCTCGTGAAGTTCCTTGAAGGACACCATCTCTCTGTTCCCCCTGTCTTTCTAGCGGGCCGCGCGGAGGTCGGCGACGGTGGTGATCTCGTTGCCGTGGTAGTACTCGCGGGTCCGGTCGAGGCTGTTGGCGGCACCGGTGACCTTGTCGTGCAAGGTCTTGCACTGCTGCAGCCACCGTTCGGTGCTGCCGGTGAGGGCGCCGCCGAAGGAGAAGCCGCGGATCTTGGTCGAGGCGGTGCTCGCGTATTCGGTGAGGCTGTGCGCGCCGGGCCCGGCCTTGCTGTTGGCGCCGTCGAGGTCGGTGGCGATCTGGCGGGCCAGTCCGGCCGAGGCGGTGAGCTCGTACGGGGTGTCCAGTTGGGTGGTCGGCTTGCCCGGGGGGATCAGCGGGAAAGGGGGCACGGTGTTGCCGCCGTCGCCCGGGGCCGCCGGGTTCGCGTACGGCGACTTCTTGGCCGTCGTGCTCGGCATCGGGTCCGTGGCCGGGGCGACCGGCCCGGTGGTGAAGTACGGGCTGCCCATGTCTGCGTGTTCCTCCCCTGGTCGGCGGGGGTTCGCACGCCCCCTTCGGCATGACGACCGTACAGGTCGGCTCCGTCAGTACACCGACGCACCTTCCGTGCCGCCGGTTGCACTGGCTGTGATCGGCTCCATCAAGGTTTCGTCAGGGGGGAGTTGGCGGGTGTCCGGCGACGCGGCCGCGGGGCCGAGGGCTTGTTACCGGCCGGTCGCTTCCCTATCATCGCGAGTGTTACAGCTTTACTGTCAAACCCCGGAGGGTCTGCAGCCAGTGCGTGACACAACCAGTACGGCCGCCGGCTCCGGCCCGTTGGCAGGGGTGCGGGTGGTCGAACTCGCCGGGATCGGGCCGGGGCCGTTCGCGGCCATGCTGCTGGGTGACCTCGGGGCGGACGTGGTGCGGGTGGACCGCCCGGAGCCCTCGCCGCTCGGGACGGACCCGGCGTACGACCTGACCAACCGGAACAAGCGGTCGGTGCTGGTGGACCTCAAGTCGCCGGAGGGGCCCGGCCTGGTGCTGGGCCTGGTCGAGCGGGCCGACCTGCTGATCGAGGGCTACCGGCCGGGGGTGGCGGAGCGGCTCGGGGTGGGCCCCGAGGTGTGCCTGGCGCGCAATCCGGCCCTGGTGTACGGGCGGATGACCGGGTGGGGCCAGCACGGTCCGCGGGCCGCCACCGCCGGGCACGACCTCGGGTACGCGGCGGTGGCCGGGGTGCTCGGGCTGGTCGCCGCGGAGGGCGGGGCCGAGGCGCCGCCCGGGATCCCGGCGAACCTGCTCGGCGACTACGCGGGCGGCTCGCTCTACCTGGTGATCGGCCTGCTCGCCGGGCTGCACCACGCCCGAGTCACCGGTGCCGGGCAGGTGGTGGACGCCGCGATCGTGGACGGCGCGGCGCACCTGGGCAGCATGCTCTGGGGCCTGCTCGCGGCCGGTCACTGGCAGGACCGCCGGGGCGTCAACCTGCTGGACGGCGGCGCCCCGTTCTACGCGCTCTACCGGGCCGCCGACGGCGGGCACCTCGCGGTGGGCGCCCTGGAGCCCCGGTTCTACGCGGAGTTCGCCCGCCTGCTGGAGCTGGGCCCGGACGCGCCCGGCCAGTACGACCTAGCCCGCTGGCCCGAACTGCGGGCCCTGATCGCCGCCCGCTTCGCCACCCGGACCAGGGCCGAGTGGGAGGCCGTCTTCGCGGGCTCCGACGCCTGCGTGGAACCGGTGCTGACGATGCGTCAGGCCGCTGCCGAGGAGCACCTGTTGGCGCGCGGTACGTACGTCGAGGCGGATGGCGTCACCCAGCCCGCCCCCGCCCCGCGGTTCTCCGCCACCCCCGGGGCGCTGCGCCGCCCGCCGACCCGCCCGGGCGCGGACACCGCGGAGGTGGCCCGGGACTGGGGCCTGCCGGCGCTCCACCCGCCGGCCGCCACCACCGAACCTCTCAACTCCGCGACCGAACAAGGGGAGTAGCGTTGCAGCGCGAGATCTTCACCGAGCAGCACGAGGACTTCCGGGCCACCGTGAAGGCCTTCCTCGCCAAGGAGGTGCTGCCGCACTACGACCGCTGGGAGAAGGCGGGCATCGTCGACCGCTCGGTCTGGCTGGCGGCGGGCCGGCAGGGCCTGCTGGGCATCGCGGTGCCCGAGGAGTTCGGTGGCGGCGGTTCGCCCGACTTCCGCTACGCCGCCGTGGTGGCCGAGGAGTTCGCCCGGGCCGGTGCGTCGGGGCTGGCGATCGGGTTGCACAACGACATCATCGGCCCGTACCTCACCTCGCTCGCCACCGAGGAGCAGAAGCGGCGCTGGCTGCCCGGCTTCTGCAGCGGTGAGCTGATCACCGCGATCGCGATGACCGAGCCCGGCACCGGTTCCGACCTCCAGGGCATCCGCACCCAGGCGGTGGACCGGGGCGACCACTTCGTGCTGAACGGCGCCAAGACCTTCATCTCCAACGGCATCCTGGCCGACCTGGTCGTCGTGGTCGCCCGGACCACGCCGGAGGGCGGTGCGCACGGGCTGAGCCTGCTGGTGGTCGAGCGCGGGACGCCCGGGTTCGAGCGCGGCCGCAACCTCGACAAGATCGGCCAGAAGGCCCAGGACACCGCCGAGTTGTTCTTCGAGGACGTCCGGGTGCCGAAGGAGAACCTGCTCGGCGAGCTCAACGGCGGCTTCGTCCACCTGATGCAGAACCTCGCCCAGGAGCGGCTCACCATCGCCGCCGCGGCGATCGCCGGTGCCGAGTACCTGGTCGAGATCACCACCGACTACGTCAAGCAGCGCGAGGCCTTCGGACGGCCGCTGGCCAAGCTCCAGCACGTGCGCTTCGAGATCGCCGAACTGGTCACCGAGTGCGCGATCACCCGGACCTTCGTCGACCGCTGCATCACCGAGCACAACCGCTACGCGCTCACCCCGGCGGACGCCTCGATGGCCAAGTGGTGGGCCACCGAACTGCAGAAGCGCACGGCCGACCGCTGCCTCCAACTCCACGGCGGCTACGGGTACATGAGCGAGTTCCCGGTCGCCCGGGCGTTCACCGACGGCCGCATCCAGACGATCTACGGCGGCACCACCGAGATCATGAAGGAGATCGTCGGCCGCTCCATCCTCGGCTGACCCCTCCGCCGACCCCGCTCCGCCCCGTCTCGCCCCGCCCCGTTCAGCCAACCCCGCTCCGCTCCGCCCGGCCCCGCCCCGAAAGGCATCCCCATCGTGACCACCGAAGCGTACGTCTACGACGCGATCCGCACCCCGCGCGGCCGCGGCAAGGCCACCGGCTCGCTGCACGGCACCAAGCCGATCGACCTGGTCGTCGGCCTGATCCACGAGATCCGCCGCCGCTACCCCGAGTTGGACCCGGCGGCGATCGACGACATCGTGCTCGGCGTGGTCAGCCCGATCGGCGACCAGGGCTCCGACATCGCCCGGATCGCCGCCATCGCGGCCGGCCTGCCCGACACGGTGGCCGGCGTCCAGGAGAACCGCTTCTGCGCCTCGGGCCTGGAAGCCGTCAACCTGGCCGCCGCCAAGGTCCGTTCGGGCTGGGAGGACCTGATCCTGGCCGGCGGCGTGGAGTCGATGTCCCGGGTCAAGATGGCCTCGGACGGCGGCGCCTGGTTCGCCGACCCGATGACCTCGTACGAGACCAACTTCGCCCCGCAGGGCATCGGCGCCGACCTCATCGCCACCATCGGGGGCTTCTCCCGCACCGACGTGGACGCCTTCGCCGCCGAGTCCCAGGCGCGCGCCGCCAAGGCGCAGGCGGACGGCCTGTTCGACCGCTCGGTGGTCCCGGTGCGCGACCGCAACGGCCTGGTCGTGCTGGAGCGCGACGAGTTCATCCGCCCCGGCACCACCGTCGAGACCCTGGCCGGCCTCAAGCCCTCCTTCGCCGCGATCGGCGAGGCCGGCGGCTTCGACGCCGTCGCCCTGCAGAAGTACCACTGGGTGGAGGCCATCGACCACGTCCACCACGCGGGCAACTCCTCCGGCATCGTGGACGGCGCCGCCCTCGTCGCGATCGGCAACCGCGAGGTCGGCGAGCGGTACGGGCTGCGCCCGCGCGCCCGGATCGTCTCCGCGGCCGTGTCCGGCTCCGAGCCGACCATCATGCTGACCGGCCCCGCCCCGGCCACCCGCAAGGCCCTCGCCAAGGCCGGGCTCACCGCCGCCGACATCGACCTGGTCGAGATCAACGAGGCCTTCGCGGCGGTCGCCCTGCGCTTCATCGGCGAACTCGGCTTCCGGCCGGACCAGGTGAACGTCAACGGCGGCGCGATCGCGCTCGGCCACCCGCTCGGCGCGACCGGCGCGATGCTGCTCGGCACCGTCGTCGACGAGCTGGAGCGGCGCGACCTGCGCTACGGCCTGATCACCCTGTGCGTGGGCGGCGGCATGGGCGTCGCCACCATCGTCGAGCGCGTCTGATCCCCCTCTCCCCCCGGTAGACCTGGAGACCTTGAACCCATGAGCGACACCACCACCATCCGCTGGGAGCAGGACCGGGACGGCGTGGTCACCCTCGTCCTCGACGACCCCACCCAGTCCGTCAACACCATGAACGAGGCCTTCACGGCCGACTTCGAGGCCACCGTCGAGCGGCTGGCCGGCCTCGGCGACGCGTTGCGCGGCGTGGTGGTCACCTCCGGCAAGAAGACCTTCTTCGCCGGGGGAGACCTGCGGATGCTGTCCGCCGCCCGCCCCGAGGACGCCGAGGCCGTCTTCGAGAAGTCCATGCGGATCAAGCGCTCGCTGCGCAAGCTGGAGACCCTCGGCAAGCCGGTCGTCGCCGCCGTCAACGGCAGCGCCCTCGGCGGCGGTCTGGAGATCGCCCTCGCCTGCCACCACCGGATCGCGCTGGACACCCCCGCCAGCCGGATCGGCCTGCCCGAGGTCACCCTCGGCCTGCTCCCGGGCGGCGGCGGCGTGGTCCGCACGGTGCGGCTGTTCGGCATCACCGACGCCCTGCTGAAGTTCCTGCTGCAGGGCCGCCAGTACCGCCCGGCGCAGGCGCTGGAGCACGGACTGGTGCACGAACTGGTCGACACCCCGGAGGAGTTGACGGCCCGGGCGAAGGCCTGGATCGAGGCCAACCCGACCGCCGTCCAGCCCTGGGACGTCAAGGGCTACAAGATTCCCGGCGGCACCCCCGCCACCCCCGCCTTCGCCGCCAACCTGCCCGCCTTCCCGGCCAACCTGCGCAAGCAGCTCAACGGCGCGCCCTACCCGGCCCCGCGCAACGTGCTGGCCACCGCGGTGGAGAGCAGCCAGGTCGACGTCGACACCGCGATGGTGATCGAGGCCCGCTACTTCACCGAGCTGGCCTGCGGGCAGACCAGCAAGAACATGATCCAGGCGCTGTTCTTCGACATGCAGGCGGTCAACTCCGGCGCGGGGCGGCCCAAGGACGTCGAGAAGCAGCTGGTCCGCAAGGTCGCGGTGCTCGGCGCCGGGATGATGGGTGCCGGCATCGCGTACGCCTGCGCCAAGGCCGGCATCGAGGTCGTGCTCAAGGACGTCAGCACCGAGGCCGCCGAGCGCGGAAAGGCCTACTCCGAGGGCCTGCTGAACAAGGCGATCGCCCGCGGCCGCTCCACCGAGGCGCAGCGCGACGAGCTGCTGGCCCGGATCACCCCCACCGGCGACGCCGCCGACCTGGCCGGCTGCGACGCGGTGATCGAGGCCGTCTTCGAGAACACCGAGCTCAAGCACAAGGTGTTCCAGGAGATCGAGGGCGTGGTCGCCCCGGACGCGCTGCTCTGCTCCAACACCTCCACCCTGCCGATCGGCGTGCTCGCCGAAGGCGTCCGGCGCACCGGCGACTTCATCGGCCTGCACTTCTTCTCGCCGGTCGACAAGATGCGCCTGGTCGAGATCATCCGGGGCCCGCAGACCGGCGACGAGGCGCTCGCCCGCGCCTTCGACTTGGTCCGGCAGATCGACAGGACCCCGATCGTGGTCAACGACTCCCGGGGCTTCTTCACCTCGCGGGTGATCGGCCAGTTCCTCAACGAGGGCGTCGCCATGGTCGGCGAGGGCATCCACCCGGCCTCCGTCGAGCAGGCCGCCGCCCAGGCCGGCTATCCCGCCAAGGTGCTCTCCCTGATGGACGAGCTCACCCTCACCCTGCCGCGCAAGATCCGCGACGAGTACCGGCGCGCGGTCGAGGCCGCCGGCGGCACCTGGACCCCGCACCCGGCGGACGCGGTGGTGGACCGGATGGTCGACGAGTTCGGCCGCCCCGGGCGCAGCGGCGGCGCGGGCTTCTACGAGTACGGCGCGGACGGCAAGCGCGGCCGGCTCTGGCCGGGGCTGCTGGAGCACTTCGCCGGTGGCGCCGGACCGGTCGACCCCGCGGAGGTCCCGTTCGAGGACCTCAAGGAGCGGATGCTGTTCAGCGAGGCGATCGACTCGGTGCGCTGCCTGGAGGAGGGCGTGCTCACCTCGGTCGCCGACGCCAACGTGGGCTCCATCCTGGGCATCGGCTTCCCGGCCTGGACGGGCGGCGTCTTCCAGTACATCAACGGTTACCCGGGCGGCCCGGCCGGTTTCGCGGCCCGCGCCCGCGAGCTCGCCGCCGCCTACGGCGAGCGGTTCGCGCCGCCGGCCCTGCTGGAGCGGATCGCGGCGGAGGGGCGGACCTTCACCGACTGATCTTCACCGACTGATCGTCACTGACTGATCCTCACCGACTGCCCGGGACAGGGCGGGCGGGCCGGGTGGGGGCGTGCGCGCGAGGGCACGGCCCCACCCGGCTCCTGCTAGTTGCCGGTTTCCCCGCCCGACTCCTCGCCCGACCTCTCGCCCGACTTCTCGATCGGCTCCTCGCCCAGCTCGTCGCCCAACTCCTCGCGCAGGAAGCGTTGGAACGCGGTGACCAGCGCCTGCGCCACCATCGGCTGGATGTGGTCGGTCAGCTCCTTCATCCGGGCCAGCTCCGTCGGATCCGGCTCGCTCTCCCGGTACGGCTTCCAGACCGTCTCCCGGAACAGCCGCTGCAACTCCCGCGCGGTCGCCCGGCTGTGCTCCACCACCACCGCCCGGGCGGCCAGCAGCGTCTCCAGCGGGATCGGCACGTCCAGGATCCGCACGCCCAGCGGCAGCAGGCCCGGATCCGTCCGGAACACCTCCGGGTCGGCGGTGCGCTCCAGCGCCCCCATCGCGACCAGGCGTTCCACCTGCTCCTCCGACAACCCCCGACCGGCCCTCCGCTCCAACTGGGCGCGGCCCACCTCCTCGGCGGTCTCCGGCGTCCAGGACGCCACCAGCGCCCGGTGGATGGCCAGGCCCAGCGGGGTGCTGTCCTCCGGCAGCCGGGCCAGGTAGCGCTCGATCGCGGCCAGGGTCAGCCCCTGCCGCTGCAACTCCTCGATCAGCCCCAGCCGGTCCAGGTGCGCGGCCCCGTACAGCCCCACCCGCCGCGGGCCCAGTTCCGGCGGCGGGAGCAGCCCCTTCGTCCCGTAGAACCGCACCGTCCGCACCGTCACCCCGGCCCGCGCCGCCAACTCGTCCACCGTCAGCCGCACCTCGCCCACCCCGGCGCCGTGCTCCCCCATCTGCTGCCTCCCGCGCTGGCACACTCCTGCTGTGACAGCTGCAGTGTGACAGTGCGGTGCGATCAGGTCCATCGGATGGGGTGGGCGGCCCGGGGACAGCGAACCGGCGCCGGCCCCGGTGTTCGGGGCGGGCGCCGGTTTCTGGTCGCCTGTGGGTCCTGCGCAGGCGGTGGGTCCCTCGCGGGTGGCGGGTCAGGCGAGGGCGGCGTGGTGGCGGCGGGTGACCTCGGGGTGGGCCCGGGTGTAGCCCTTCCACTCGTTGAAGCCGAAGTCGGCGAAGAGCGGGTTGGCCGGGTCCTCGGTGGCGCCGGGGGCGTGGTGGGCGAGGGGGAAGTCGAGCGGCTCGACGTGGGCGTCCAGGCGGGGGTTGTAGAAGAACGGGACGGAGTAGCGCTCGCGGGCTCCGGCCGGGCTGACCACGCGGTGGCTGGTCGCCTTGAGGTAGCCGTCGGTGGCCACCTCCAGCAGCTCGCCGAGGTTGACCACGAAGGCGCCGTCGAGCGGCGGGACGTTCAGGAAGGTGCCGTCCGGGCGCTCCACCTGGAGGCCGCCGACGGTGTCCTGGAGGAGCAGGGTGATGAACCCGTAGTCCTTGTGGGCGCCGACGCCCTGGCCGGCGCCGTCCGGCGCGGTGCCCGGGTAGCGGACCAGCTTGAGCCGCAGGTGGGGGTGGCCCGCGAAGGCGTCGTCGTAGAAGTCGGGGCGGGCGCCGATCGAGGCGAGGAGCTCGTGCAGCAGGCGGCGGGCGACCGCGCCGAGGTGGTCGATCCAGCCGAGCGCGGCGGTGCGCAGCTCGGGCAGCGCCGTCGGCCACTGGTTGGGGCCCTCCAGCCACCAGTACGGGGGCTCGCCGCTTCCGGGGGTGTGCGGGGGCAGCTCGGCGCCGATGTCCAGCTGGTCGCGCCAGTCCTGGCTGCCGCCGGTGCGCTCGTCGCCGGTGCGGGTGTAGCCGCGGTAGTGGGGGGAGTTGAGGTTGCTCACGGAGAGCCGGTCGGCCTCGGGGAGGGCGAAGAAGGCGCGCATGGCTCCGGTGAGCGCGGCCGTCTCCTCCGGGGTGATGCCGTGGCCGACGAGCTGGAAGAAGCCGACGCCGGTGGCGGCGGCGCGGAGCTCGTCGTGCAGGCGGCGGCGGTCCTCGGGGCTGCCGTCGGCGAGCGAGAGGTCGATCACCGGGAGGGCCTCGGGGTGCGCCTCCGGGGTGGAGCCGGTACCGGATATGGGCGTGTACTGCTGCGTCATGTGTGACATCCGCTGGTCTCGTCCCGGCTGGTCCCGGTGGTCGACCAGGGAAGGCCGGAGCCGCGCCTGGTGCGGCGGGTGCTCCGGGTAGCCGGGAGGTGGTGGCGGCCGCGTCGGGGCTGCCGTGAGGGTGGGTGGCGCGAGGTTCAGCCGGAGCGTCGACAGGACATGGTCGTCACGCGGAGCAGGTCCACGTGGCGGCGGCGAACAAGGATGAGCACCTCACCAGGGTAGATGACCCGTTCGGTGGAGGGCGAGCCCCCTGGCGCGGAGGGGCACCCCTCACTTGTCCGTGCTCAATCAATCACAGTTGCTTCCCTTCCTGCCTGCTTGGTCCCGCTGCCTCCCGTCCTTGCCTCCTCCCTCGTGCTCCAGTCCTTCCGGGGACGTCTCCTTCCGGGGACGTCGAGGCCCTCAGGAGTTGTTGAGGTAGGCCAGGACGGCCAGGACCCGGCGGTTGTCGTCGTCGGAGGGCTGGAGGTCGAGACGGACGAAGATCGACGCGGTGTGCTTGGCGACCGCCCGCTCGGTGATCACCAGCTGCTGGGCGATCGCCGCGTTGGAGCGGCCCTCGGCCATCAGCGCCAGCACCTGCCGCTCGCGCGGGGAGAGGGTGGAGACCGGGCCGGCCGAGGAGTTGTGGGTGAGCAGTCGGGTGATCACCTCCGGGTCCATGGCCGTACCGCCCTGGGAGACCCGGCGGACGGCGTCGAGGAACTGGGCACCGTCCAGCACGCGGTCCTTGAGCAGGTAGCCGATCCCGCCGGAGCTGCCGGCCAGCAGCTCACGGGCGTAGAGCTGCTCCACGAACTGTGAGAGCACCAGTACGGGGAGTCCCGGGTGGGCCTGCCGGGCCGCGAGTGCCGCGCGCAGCCCTTCGTCCGTGAAGCTCGGCGGCAGCCGCACGTCGACCACGGCGATGTCGGGCCGGTCGGCGGCGATCGCGGCGAGCAGCTGCTCGCCGTTCTCGACCGCCGCGGTGACCTTCATGCCGTTGGCCTCCAGCAACCGGGTCAGCCCGTCCCGGAGGAGGAAGAGGTCTTCGGCGATGACAACGCGCACGGGATCTCCAGGTTCACGATGGTCGGTCCGCCGGACGGACTGCTGATCGCGAGTACCCCGTCGAAGGCGGCCAGTCGGCGTTCGGTTCCACTGAGGCCGGTGCCCTGGGACGGGTCCGCGCCTCCGCGCCCGTCGTCGGTGACCGATATCCGCAGCAGCCCGTCACTGTGCCCTATCTCGATCCACAAGTGCGAGGCCCCGGCGTGTTTCACCGCGTTGGCCAGCAGTTCGCTCACTGCGAAGTAGGCGGCCGACTCCACCGGGGCCGGCGCCCGGCCGGGCAGCCCGCCGGTGAAGGTGACCGGAAGGGGCAGGTCCAGCGCGGTGGCCTCCACCGCGTCGGCCAGGCCTCGGTCGGCCAGCACCGGGGGATGGATGCCCCGGACCAAGTCCCGTAGCTCGCTGAGCGCCTTGACCGAGGACGTCCGCGCCTCGGCGAGCAGCGGCCCGAGGGCGTCCGGGTCGTGCTTCACCTGCTCGGCGACGGTCAGCAGCATGCCCAGCGCCACCAGCCGGGCCTGCGCCCCGTCGTGGAGGTCCCGCTCGATCCGGCGCAGCTCGGCCGCCCCGGCGTCGATGGTGTCCGCCCTGGTGCGCGCCAGATGGCTGACCTGGCGGGCGAGTTCGGTCTGCCGGGAGGGCCCGAGCAGGGACCTGGCCGCCCTCTCGTGCACCCTCAGGACGGGCGGTGCGGCCCACAGGAGGGCGAACGGGGCCACCCAGAGGCCCATGCCGTAGACGATCATCAGCGGGAACAGCAGCCCGTTCCGGCCGAAGACCTCCATCGCGAGCGGTGTCAGCACCACGACCGCGGCCGTCAGCAGTACGGCGGATCCGGTGAGGAGCGTCCAGGCGAGGTCCCGCCAGGTCGCCGGGTCGGCCAACCAGCCGCCGGCCCGCAGCCGTTGCCAGGCGCCGGCGTCGCCGACCGGGCGGTGGTACGGCGCCGGGACCGGCCGCCCGCTCCACCGCTCGACGACGCGTCGGCTCTCGGTGGCGATCCAGCGCGCGCCGAACAGCCCGAGCACCAGCAGCGACGGTGCCAGCCAGAGCGAGACGGACCGGCCGCCGGGCGCGGCGCCGCCGTACAGGTGGGTCGCCGTCACCGCGAGCGCGCCCGGGGCGAACAGCACGGCCCCCACCGCCCGGCCGGAGCCGCCGGTGGCCCAGCAGAGCGCCCAGAGGGCGACCGGCCCCAGTGGCACCGTCAGGATCAGCGGCCCGCCCGGCCCGAAGTGCCCGGACTCGTCCGGGCCGAACAGCGCGGAACCCAGCACGATCGGCCCGGCCAGCAGCGAGATCAGCCCCGTCACGGCCATCGTCGCCACGTACCAGGCGCGCACACCGTCCGCGCAGGCCCGGCCCAGCCGTCGAGCCACCCCGGTGATCACTCCCGCCCCCATGTCGGCCCCCTTTCCGTCCCGGCCCCGCAGAGCCCGAAGTCTGTGTTCCGGAGCCCTCGGTGGGCGTCCGTCCCGATCTTCCGCAGAGTCAGTCTGCCCGGCGTGATCGTCCGGCGCTCTAGGCCTGAACACCCAGTTCGGGGTGTATCTGGATACACCCCCAGGAGGCCGCCCAGACGGCTGTCCGGGCCCGGTCGCGGCTTCGTAGCGTGATGTTCCGTCAGCCGGTCCCGGGCCTCCCGGAGCCGGACCCCGAACCGTGGAGGGCCCGTGAACGCGCCGATCATCAGGATCCGCGGCGTCAGCAAGACGTACGAGCGATCCGACGCAGCCCGTCCCGCCCTGGCCGGGCTCGACCTCGAGGTGCGGGCCGGCGAGGCGGTGGCCGTGCTCGGCCGCTCGGGCAGCGGCAAGTCCACCCTGCTGAACCTGGTCGCCGGCCTCGACCGTCCGAGCGAGGGCGGCGTCGAGGTGGACGGCGTGGCCGTCCACGAACTCGGCGAGGCCGCGCTCGCCGAGTACCGGCGGACCAGGATCGGCATGGTGTTCCAGTTCTTCAACCTGCTGGACGACCTGAACGTCGAGGACAACGTGCTGCTCCCGGCCCAACTCGCCGGGATGCGGCGGGAGGCGGCCCGGGCCCGGTCCGGGGAGCTGCTGGAGCGGCTCGGGGTGGCCCGGCACGCCAGGGCCTTCCCCGGTCGGCTCTCCGGCGGCGAGCGCCAGCGCGTCGCGGTGGCCCGGGCGCTGATGAACCGTCCGCCGCTGCTGCTGGCGGACGAGCCGACCGGGGCGCTGGACACCGCCTCCGCCGCCGACGTCCGCGAGCTGCTCCGCGGGCTCAACGCCGAGGGCCAGACGATCCTGCTGGTCACCCATGACACCGCGCTCGCCGAGGCCTGCGCCGACCGGACGATCGAGCTGCTCGACGGCCGCCTGGTCCGGGACACGGCCGCCGCGTCGCTCCCCGGCGACCGGAGCGGGGTGGGCGCATGAGTGTGATGGGCAAGGTGGTCCGGGCGGGGGTGGGCCGCAAGCGGGTGCAGACCCTGGTCATGGTGCTCACCACGATGATGTCCGTGACGGCGTGCATCCTCGCTCTCGGGCTGGTGGTCGCCGCCCAGGGCCCGTACGAGCGCGCCTTCGCCGACCAGCACGGTGCCCACCTCAACGTGCTGTACGACCCGACGAAGGCGAGCCCCGCCCAACTCGCCGCGGCCGCGTACGTGCCCGGGGTGACGGCCTCGGCCGGCCCCTACCCGGCGGTCACCCTCCAGCCGCGGGCCGGCCAGGACAGCAGGATCCCGCCGGCCGGCAGCCTGCTGCCGCCGATGACGCTGGTCGGCCGGGCCCAGGACGGCCCGATGGACGACCTGCGGGTCACCAGGGGCCGCTGGATCGCGGGCCCCGGCGAGGTGGTGTTCCTGAACGGGCGCTCCCCGCTGTCGGTGGGCGACACCGCGCAGTTCCCCGACCTGCCCGGGCACCCGACGCTCAAGGTCGTCGGCCTGGCCGACTCGGTCTCCTGGAGCGCGGACGGCTGGGTCGCCCCCGAGCAGGTGGCGGGGCTGACGGCGCCCGGCACGACGCCCGCCGCCCAGTACCTCTACCGCTTCGCCCACGCGGGCAGTGACGCCGAGGTGGACGCCGACCACGCGGCGATCGCCGCCGCGGTGCCGAGCGGTGCGCTCACCAAGGCGACCACCTACCGGCCCGCCCGGGAGGAGGCCAACCGGACGGCGTCGACCTTCGTCCCGTTCGTCACGGCCTTCGGAGTGCTCGGCCTGGCCATGTCGGTGCTGATCATCGGCGTGGTGGTCAGCGGCGCCGTGAGCGCCGCCACCCGGCGGATCGGCATCCTCAAGGCCCTGGGCTTCACCCCGGCCCAGGTGGCGCGCGCCTACGTCGGCCAGGCGCTGATCCCCGCCGGGGTCGGCACCGCACTCGGCGTGCTCGGGGGAAACCTGCTGTCCGTACCGGTGCTGGGAGTGGCCCGCAAGGCCCTGCGCGGCGGTCTGCTCGGCATCCCGGTCTGGGTGGACGTGGTGGTCGCGGGCGCGGCCCTGGCCGCAGTGGTCGGCACCGCGCTGGTGCCGGCGCTGAGGGCCGGACGGCTGCGCACGGTCGAGGCGCTCGCGGTCGGCCGGACGGCGCCCGGCACCAAGCGGGCGGCGGCCAGGGGTACGACGGGTCGGGCCGGTCCGGCGGGCCTCTTCTCCGCGGCGCAGGACCTGATCGGCCGGCTTCCGGTGCCGCGGGCGCTCAGCCTCGGGCTGGCGTCCCCGCTGAACCGGCCGGGCCGCTCGGCGACCACCGCCGCCGCGGTGGTGCTCGGCACGGCCGGGGTCACCCTCTGCGTCGGGCTGACGCTCTCCCTGGGGTCGATCCAGGACGGCCTGGCGGCGGACGGCGCGGGCAAGGTCCTGGTCCAGGTCCCGGTCGACGGCTCCGCCCCGGTCGACCACGTGGACGAGGCGGCCGTGGTGAAGGCGATCGAATCCCGTCCCGGGACCAGGGCCTGGTACAGCACCGTGCCCGCCGCGGCCACGGTGGCCGGGGCCACCGATCGCTACGAACTGGTCGCCTTCACCGGCGACGCCTCCTGGAGCGGCTTCCAACTGGTCACGGGCCACTGGTTCCACGGCCCCGGCGAGACGGTGGTCAGCGCCGCCTTCCTGCGGGCCAACCAGAAGAAGGTCGGTGACACCGTCACCCTCACCGACCACGGGCGCACCACCCCGGCGAAGATCACCGGGGAGGTCATGACCACCCAGGACGTGGTGTTCGTGGACCGCGCCTCGCTGGAGCCACTCGGTGGCGCGATCCACGCCGAAGCGGTCTCCTTCCACATCGACCTCACCTCGGGCACCGACGCGCCGTCCTACGCCGACGGACTGGACGCAGTGGTGAAGCCGATGGGGCTGAGCGCCGACCCCGGTGAGGGCCGCCTCAACATCGTGGTGCTGGCGATGAACACCCTGGCGGGCACGCTCACCCTGCTGCTCGCGGTGGTCGCGGGGCTCGGGGTGCTCAACACCGTGCTGCTGGACACCCGGGAACGGGTGCACGACCTGGGGGTGTTCAAGGCCCTCGGGATGTCGCCCCGGCAGACCGTCGGCATGGTGCTCACCTCCGTCTGCGGCAGCGGGCTGGTGGCCGGGCTGATCGGGGTCCCGATCGGGATCGGGGTGCACCACCTGGTGATGCCGGCGATGGCCCGCGCCGCCGGCATCGGGGTGCCGGACGCGGACCTCACGGTGTTCGCCCCGTCGGTGGTGGGGCCGCTGATATGCGGCGGGGTGGCGCTGGCCCTGCTCGGCGCCCTCCTGCCCGCGACCTGGGCCGCCCGCACCCGGACGGTCACGGCCCTGCGGACGGAGTGACGCCGGGGCGCCCCCGGGGCGACTTCCGGCGGGGTGGCCGACCAGGACCGCGGTGGCCGACCCGGACCGGGACGGCCACCGGGGGGCGGGGGCTGCCGTGCGGACTCCCCGATGGGGGCGGCTCCGCCGAGCCGCCCCCGCCCCACCGGGCGGGGTCGGGCCGCCGGTCCGAGCCCCGTGCCTCGGCTCAGGAGAGCCGAGCCGCCGCGTACGCCTCCATGGCGGCGCGCTGGTAGGCAGCCAGCCCGGGAGCGATGGCCTCGTACGCGGCGCTCCACTGCTCGTTCTCCGTGCACGAGCGGGCGAGGGCGAGGTACTCGTCCAGCGGAACACCGGTCCGCAGACCGATGAGTACTCGGTAGTCCTCAGCGACCATCTGCTGCGTGCGCTCGCCCTCGGCCGGGTGGCCGGCGGCCATCAGTTCCGCCAGGCGGACCATCCGCGCGGTCCGCTCGCGCTGGCCGGCTTCGATCTCCGCCGGGGTCATCCCGGCGGTCGCGAGCCGGGTGGCCTCGATGTGCTCGGGGAAGTCCCGCAGGCTGCTCTCGATGTCGGCGGGCTGGATGCCGTCGAACAGGTTCTCGGGCCGGTTGATGCTGGTCATGGGTGTGCCGTCCTTCCGGGAGCGTTCCAGGTCGGCGATCGTGCGCGAGACGGTGGCGGCCAGGGTGTCGAGCCGGTCGCGCTCGGCGACCAGTCGGCGGTGGTGGCCCCGCAGGGCCTCCAGTTCGTCGACCTGGGCGCCGACGATCCGGGAGATCTCGGTCAGCCCCACGCCCAGTGCCCGCAGCACGAGGATCTGCTGCAGCTTCAGCAACTGCCGCTCCTCGTAGTAGCGGTGGCCGTTGGAGCCGATCCAGGCCGGGGGCAGCAGCCCGATCTCGGCGTAGTGCCGCAAGGTGCGGGCCGTCACGCCCGACATCCGGGCGACTTCCGCGATCGGCCAGGCCATCGCCGTCTCCTCTCCTGCGGGGCTGTCGCCCCGTTCCGTCACCGTGCACGTCCGCTCGGACCGGGGCCGGTTCCTCCGGCCCCGGTCACGACCGTAGGAGCTGCCGCTGCGGCAACTTCAAGTCCGACCGCTGCAGCCCGATCACCGCGTGCGCCGCGCGCGCGATCACCGCCTGCGCCGCGCGGGCGGTGATCGCCCGCACCGCCTCCGTCGCCCACTCCGCCGACAACCCACCCCCCGCCACCTACACCGTCCGCACCGCCGACGCGGGAGCTGCCACCGATCGGAGTGCTGCCACCAGCGCCCCGAGCACCGGCTGCCCCCAGGCACCCTCCCGTACGGCGGCGTGCAGGGTCCGTACCGGCTCCGGGCCGCGCACCCGGCAGACCGTGACGCCCGGGTGGCGCTGCGTCAGGCCCAGTTCCGGAAGCAGCGACACTCCCAGCCCCGCCGCGACGAAGCCCTGCGCGGTGACGTAGTCCGCGCCGTCCACCGCGAGTGCCGGACGGAATCCGGCCGCGTCGCAGGCGTCCTCCACCAGGCTCCGACAGGGGCCGGGCGGCTCGGCGCCGACCCAGGGCTCGTCCGCCAGCTCGGACAGGTCCAGCACGCGCCGCCCGGCCAGCCGGTGACCCCGGGGCAGCACGGCGCGGTACGGATCGTCCTGCAAGTGCACCAACCGCAGCCCGGTCGGGGCGTCCTCGGCCCGGAACACCACCGCGAGGTCGGCCCGACCGTCCCGTACCTCGATGAGCGGGTCGACGGGGTCGGTCAGGCCCAGGTCGAGCCGCACGCCCGGGTACTCGCGGCGGAAGACGGCCAACGCGGGTGCCACCAGGGCGGAACCGGCCGTGGTGAAGTACCGGACGGTCAGGCAGCCGGTCCGTCCGGCCCGCAGGTCGGCCAGTGCCGCGCCCGCCTCGGCGACCTGCCGGTCGATGGCTGCCGCGTGCCCGGCGAGCAGCAGTCCGGCGGCGGTCGGTCGCACGCCGCGCCCGATCCGTTCCAGCAGCGCCGTCCCGGTCTCCCGCTCCAGCGTCGCCACCTGCTGGCTGACGGCGGACGGGGTGTAGCCGAGTGCGCCGGCGGCCGCGCTCACCGAGCCGTGGTCGACCACGGCGCGCAGCACCTGCATCCGGCGGACGTCGAGTGAGGCAATCATGCAGCGCAGCTTAAAGGTGGTTCAGAACTTTTCGCTTGTGCTAAGTGATCACCGCGCGCGACCGTCATCGGGCACCCCGAAACCCGACCGACACCACCATCGACAAGGAGCTGGACCGTGCTGCGAATGGCCGTCCTCGCCCTGCTCTGGGGCTCAGGCTTCCTCTGGATCAGGATCGCGCTGCAACACGGGCTCACGCCGGTGCAGATCACCGTGCTGCGCGCCGCCCTCGGCGCCGCCGTCCTGCTGCTGCTTGCCCGCTCCGCCGGGCAACGCCTGCCACGCGGCGGCGCGCTCTGGCGGCGGCTCGCCGTGGCCGCGTTCTTCTGCAACGCCCTGCCGTTCCTGCTGACCGCCTACGGCGAACGCAGCGTCGGCTCCGGCCTGGCCGGGGTGCTGCACGCGACCACCCCGCTCTGGTCGCTGCTGATCGGCTTCGCCCTCGGGACCGAGCGGGCCCGGGGCCCACTGCGCCTCGTCGGTCTGCTGCTCGGCTTCGCCGGCGTGCTGCTGATCCTCGCCCCGTGGCGCGACGGCGGCGGAATCGGTGACGGAATCGGTGATGGGATCGGCGGCGCCGGCGGGGGCATCAGCATCCCCGGGGCGCTCACCCTGCTCGGCGCGGCGGCGAGTTACGCCATCGCCTTCGCCTACATGGCCCGGGCATTCGCCGGGACGGACACCGCCCCGCTCGCCCTCTCCGCCGCCCAGCTCTCCGCCGCCGCCGGGCTGAGCGCGATCGCCCTGCCCACGGTCGGCCCGCTGAACCCGCTCGCCGGCGCCGATCCGCTCGGCCTGGCCGCCGTCACCGTCCTCGGCATCGCCTGCACCGGGCTGACCTTCCACCTCAACTACCGCCTGATCGCCACCGAGGGCCCGACCGGTGCCGCCACCGTCGGCTACCTGCTGCCGGTCGTGTCCACCGCGCTCGGCGCCCTGTTCCTCGGTGAGCAGCTGACCGCACGGGCGGTGGCCGGGATGGCCGTCGTCCTGGCCGGGGTGTTCCTCGTGAAGCACCGGCCGAAGCCCGCCCCCGCCCCGGCCTCCGCCCCCGCCCCCGTCCTCCCGGACCCCGCCCCCGTCCTCCCGGACCTCGCACGTGACTGAACGGACCATGCGCCCCGACTCCCTCTGGCGGATCCCCGACTTCCGCACCCTCTTCACCGCCACCGCTCTCACCCAACTCGGCACCAACGTCGGCTACGTCGCCGTCCCCCTGGTCGCCGTCGAGGCCCTCGGCGCGGGCCCCGGCCAGGCCGGTCTGCTCGCCACCCTGAGCACCCTCGCCTTCCTGCTGATCGGGCTGCCCGCCGGCGCCTGGGTCGACCGGATGCACCACCGCCGCGTCCTGATCGTGGCCGACCTGGTGAAGGCCGCGCTCTACGCCTCCGTCCCGCTGGCCTGGTGGCTCGGCGGGCTCACCCTCGGGCAGCTGTACGCGGTCGCGCTGCTCACCGGCGGTGCCACGGTCTTCTTCGACGTCGGCTCGCAGAGCGTGCTACCCGGGCTGGTCGGCCGGGAGCATCTGGTGGACGCGAACTCCGCCGTGGTCGGGCTGATGGCGGTCGGCAACGTCGCCGGACGCGGTGCGGGCGGGATGCTGGTCCAGTTGCTCACCGCGCCACTGGCGATCGCGGTGACCGCGCTCAGCCACCTCGGCTCCGCCCTGCGGCTCACCGCGCTGCGCCGCACCCCCGCCGATGACGTCCCCGCCGCCGACATCCCCGCCGATGACGTCCCCACGGCCGCCCACCCCGACACCGCCACCCGCCCCGTCATCCCCGTCCCCGTCCCCGTCCCCGTCCCCGGCCTCGGCGCGCAGATCGCCGAGGGCCTGAGGCACGTCCTCGGCAACCCGGAGCTGCGGGCCCTGGCCGCCACCGCCTCCCTCAACAACCTCGGCTCGCAACTGGTCAACACCCTGCTCCCGGTGCTGTTCGTCCGTGAACTGAACCTCCCGGCCTGGGCGTTGGGCCTGTTCTGGGCGGTCGGCGGGGTCGGCATCCTGCTCGGTTCGCGCTGCGCCCGCCCGGTCTCGGCCCGGTTCGGTGACGGTCGCACCCTCGCTCTGGCGGGTCTGTGCCTGGCGCCCGCCGGACTGCTGGTGCCGATGATCGTCGGCGGGCCGTGGCTGTTCCTGGCCGGGGCGGGCTGGCTGCTGGTCTCGCTCAAGACCGGCATGGACAACGTGCTCGGGGTGAGCCTGCGTCAGCGGATGACCTCGGACCACCTGCTCGGCCGGATGAACGCCACTTTCCGCTTCCTGCTCTTCGGCGCGCTCGCGATCGGCTCCGCGCTCTCCGGGCTGCTCGGCGAACTCCTCGGCCTGCGCACCACGCTCTGGCTCGGCGGGGCCGTCCTCGCGACGGCCTTCCTGCCGGTCTACCTGTCCCCGCTGCGCACCCGCCGCCGACCGCCCGCAGCACCGGTGAGCACGGCCACCAGCACCGCCCTCAGCGGCGCGGCCCCCACCGCCCCCACCGGCACAACCGCCTGCGCGCCTACCAGCCCGGCCCGGTACCGTGCCTCGGCTGCCAGTCCAGCCCCGGGTCCGGACGCGGACGGACGGTGTGCACCAGCGCGATGACCGACCAGACCACCACGGTCAGCAACGCGTAGAACAGCAGCAGCGCCCAGAACGGCGTGGTGGACAGGCTCCGGTCCTCGAACCGGCACCAGGCGTCCGGCGGGAGCCAGGAGGCGCCCGTCTCCAGCAGCCGACCGCCGCCCGATACCAGGCCGCGCTCGCAGCGCTCCCCGTAGTCCAGCGACCGCACGTACAGCAGGGCGTACAGCGCGCCCGCCGAGGTGAGGGAGAGGCCGGCGCCGATGCCGAGGAGCACCACCCGTCTTCGCCCGGCCGCCGTACGGATGTTCGTCACCGGGGCAGCGTACCGGCGCGGCGGCGCCGGCCGAGGGAGGAGCGTCCCCCCGGCGTTCAGCCGAGCAGCCCGCCCAGGTGCCCGTCCTCCGCGAGCAGCCGCCAGGACCGCCCGGGCGAGGCGAAGGCCTCCGGGTCGACGCCCTCGACCAGCCGGTCCACCACGGTGCTCAGCAGCGACTGCGGGTCGAACACCGCCCAGGTGTCCCGACCCCGGCCGTGCTCGCCACCGTGCTCGCCGCCGCGTTCCCGGCCGTGCTCCCAGCGCTCCCACTCGGCGCGCAGCCGCTCGTACGTCCACAGGGCGTAGAGCAGGGCGGTCAGGTCGCGGTTGAGGTAGGCCTCGGGCTGCCCGTCGTCGTACCAGTCGGGCAGTTCCAGCCGCCCGGTGGCGCCGTCCAGGGCGATGGTGAGGTCGGACGGCCAGTCCCCGAGCGCGAGGTAGTCCCGCTGGTACGGGCGTTCCTCCTCGCCGTCGAAGTACTCGGGGTACGCCTCCGCCATGGTGACCAGCGGCTCCTCGCACACCCCGAACATCGCGCCGCCGAGCGGCAGGCCGACCTCGGTCAGCAGTCGGCGGGTCGGCTCGTGGGTGAGCGCGGCGGGCAGCGACTCCGGCCGGAACCGGTGCACCCGGCCCGCCCCGCCGTCCTCGTCGGTCAGCGCCGCGAGCTCGGCGACCAGTTCGGTGTCGACCCGGTACGCGGGGCCGCCCGGGCCGCCGGGCAGCGCGCCCCAGCCCAGTGCGCGGACCAGCAGGGCCGTACTCCAGTGCGCGGGCGTGGCGTCGCGCCCGAACAGCCCGGGGTCGATTTCCCGCATCCGCCGCTCGGCACCGGCCGTCACCTCGGCCACCACCGCGGGCCCGCGCCGTCCGTCCAGCGCCTCCGGGCGCCGGGCCGCTTCGCCCACGGCCTCCACCTCCCGTACCAGCGCGGCCAGTGCGGGCAGGTCGGAGGCCAGCAGGTCCCGTCGGGGGCCGCCGTTGCCGAGGAGCACCTCGCCGGTGGTCCCGTCCAGCAGCACCAGGTCGCCGACGGGGGCGAAGGGGGTGCAGTAGTCCGTCTCCCCGAGGATGAAGAGCCGCTCCGCGCCGGCGGTCGGGAAGGCCTTCAGCGAGCCGCCGCCGAGCACCCGGAAGTCCAGGAACGCCCCGGCCGCCGGCAGCCCCTCCCGCACCAGGAACTCCCGGCTCCCCTCGTGCACCACGCCACCCGGCACCCCGGCCACCCGCACACACTCCACGTGCCCCGCCCTTCCCCGTTCCGCCCCCTGTTCCACCCGACCCTAGCGGGCCGACCCGACAGCGCCACGGCGGTTTCCCCGGCCGGCAGCCGGCCCCCGGGTCCGCCCCCTCGAAGCTGCGAGTCCGCACCCACCCCTTCGTGCCGGTGCCTACGGGTGCACCACCTCGTCCACGTTCCACCGCTCCGGCAGGTCCGCGTCGCAGAAGACGCAGACGTGGTGCCCCTCCCGGACGATGCCGCACCGCCCGCCCGTCCAGGCGGCGAACACGCCCTCGGCGCGTACGGGTCGGCCGCCCGGATTCCCGGGGGCCTACGGCCGCAATTCCGACGGCTGCATCCCCGCTGGCCGCAACTCCGCCGACCGCGGCCCCGACGGGTACAACTCCGGCGGCCCCACATAGCGGTACGCCCGCCCGAAGCCCTCCTCGACCTCCGCCGCGACACCCCGCTCAGCCAGCTGCACCTGCCACCACGCCATCTCGACGGCCGTCCCACTCAGCCCGAACTCCCGTAGTTCGTCGAGCAGTTCTTGAGCCTCGTGGAGCGTGACCCCGGCCCCGTCCCGCAGCACCCGCAGGGCCGCCACCGGATCCCCGAGCGGATCGCCGGGCGGATCGTCGGGCGGACCGGAGAGCCGCAGTCGGGCCGGACCGTGGGCGGCCAGCAGCGCCGCCCGGACGTCCGTCGGCATCGCCTCCGGGCCCGCGTGCTCGCACAGGTGCGGGCCGCAGGACGGGCAGTGCAGCTCGGCGTCCCACCACAACTCCCGCCCCTGGTGCAGGAACTGCCCGATGCTCCGGACGGCGGCGCCCCCGCACTGCGCGCACCGTACGGACGTCCTGACGCCCGCCCCGTGTCCGCCCCCGCCCCCGTCCCTGTCCCCATCCCTGTCCCCGCTCCCACTCCCGCCCCCGGGCTCAAGCGAGTCCGCCGGCCCGTCGGGCCGCCTGCTCCACCCGGTCGTGGTGGGCCCGCCACCACGAGGCGTCGCCGGGGGCCGTGTTGGCGCCGTCGGACCGCTGGCCGGTGGCGCCGTCGATGAGTTCGCGGACCAGGTCGGCGTGGCCGGCGTGCCGGTGGGTCTCGGCGATCAGGTGGACGAGTACCCGGTGCAGGGTCTGCTGCGGGCGGTCGCCGAACGGGAGCCGGCCGACGGCGTCCAGCGGCAGCGCCTCGATGGTGGCGTCCGAGTGCGCCCAGACCCGGCGGTAGCGCCCGAGGACCTCCTCGGTGCTCTCCTCGGCCCGGGCCCACAGGTCGCCGTTCGGCTCGTCGGTGCCGACGAACCACAGCGGGGTCGGTTCGGGGAAGGGGCGCCCGAAGGTCTCGCCGAGGTACAGCGCCTCGGCCCCGGTGACGTGCTTGACCAGTCCCAGGAGGTTGGTGCCGGTGGGCGTGAGCGGTCGCCGGAGGTCGTACTCGGAGAGGCCGTCCAGCTTCCACAGCAGGGCGTCGCGGGCGTCCTGGACGTAGATCCGCAGGTCGTTCTTGTCGTCGTTCGCCGTCATGGGATCAGTCTGGTGACGGCCGGGAGCCTGTCCACCGGTTTAAGACCGACCGGTTCAAGCGTGACGGGACGTCAGCCCTCCTGCCCGGTCAGCCCCGCCGGATCACCGCCGTGCCCCGGGCGAGGTCCACCCCGGTGGGGTTGCGCGGTGCGCCGTTCTCGTCGTCGTCGCGCTGCATCAGCGAGGACTGCCGCTCCTTGAGCTCGTGCTGCTTGCCCGCCGAGAAGCTGGCGTGCAGCTGCTCGAGGCCGGTGGCGGAGATCTGGCCCTGTCGCGCCGGGGTCCGCCAGGGCAGCAGCCCGGCCCGTCCGGCGCGCAGCAGCAACTGGTCGACCAGGGCCAGCACGGTGAGCAGCACCACCAGCCCGGGCAGGGTGACGAAGACGAGGAGTCCCATGGGTCGAGTATCCGTGTCCCCGGCGGTCCGCAACAGGCCCGGGCGCCGGGAACGCACGCCGGGAACGCGCGGCGGGAACGCCGGGAACGCACACCAGGAACGCCGGGAACGCGCGGCGGGAACGCCGGTCAGCGCACGACGTCGAAGATCTGCTTCTGCAGGCCGTTGCCGTAGACCTGGTGCTCGACCAGCTCCAGCTTCTGGGCGTCCTTGTCCGTGGCGCTGAACAGGCGCTTGCCCGCGCCGAGCAGCAGCGGGTAGACGAGCAGGTGGTAGCGGTCGATCAGGCCGGCGTCCGAGAGGCTGTGGTTCAGGGCGGCGCTGCCGTGCAGGATGATCGGCCCGCCCTCGGTCTCCTTGAGGGCCGCGACCTGGTCGACCGAGCGCAGGATGGTGGTCTCGCCCCAGTTCGACACCAGGTCGTCCTCGGTGAGGGTGGTGGAGACGACGTACTTCGGCAGCGTCTTGTAGCGGGCGAACTCCGGCATGTCCGGCCAGACCGGGCTGAACGCCTGGTAGCTGACCCGGCCCAGCAGCATCGCGGTGGCCTCCTCCTGCTCCTGTCCCTTGATCTCGTAGGCCTCGGGGACGAACTCGACGTCCTTGAAGGTCCATCCGGAGTTCCGGTAGCCGGGTTCGCCGCCGGGGGCCTCGACGACGCCGTCGAGCGAGACGAAGGCGGTGCTGATCAGGGTGCGCATGGGTGGTTCCTCGGTTCTCGTGGCTCTGCGGTTCTTGTGGGACTGCGGCTCTCGGGACTGCGGTTCTCGCGGGTCTACGGTTCTCGTGGCTCTGCGTACGTCGGACGGGCGATGCGTGCGCGTCGGTCAGGCGAGGAGCCCGGCCAGCCATCGCTGCCAGGCGGCTTCGGCCCCGTCCGTCGCGGGCCCGAAGAGGTGGTGGAACATCAGCACCGTCCCCGCGCCGTGGTGGAAGGTGTAGAGCCCGTCGGCGGTGCGGAGTTCGAAGCGTTCGTCGTCCGCCCAGACCACCTCCCCGTCCAGTGCGGGCAGTCCGGCCGGTCCGGCGTGGGCCCGGGCACCCACGGTGACCGGGAGCGGCAGTGACAGGGCGTCGGCGAGCAGGCCGCGGACCTCCGGGTCCGGGCGTCCGCCTCCGGGCGCGGCGGCGAAGACCGGGGTGCCGGTGCGGCCGGGGAAGTGGGTGAGGTACTCGCGGAGCGTGTGCAGGTGGAACGGCCAGCCGCGGCGCAGCGCGTCGTACTCGTCCTGCCAGTCGTCGCCGAGCAGGCCGCTGTGGACGACGCGGAGCACGGTGCTGCCGCCGTCCCGGCCCTCGATCAGGTACTCGAAGGCCATGAACCGGCCGTCCTCGGCGGTGGCGGTGCGGGTGGCCAGGCGCTTGCCGGGCTCGTGGGCGGTGACCACCGCCTCCGTGCGGTGGCCGCCGATCTCCATGCCGGCGGTTCCGCCCTCGCGCGGATCGAGTTCGTTGCGGCCCATGAACCAGGAGTCGAGGCCCGGTCCGGTGGCGATGGCCTCCCAGACCTGTTCCGGGCTCGCCGGGAGGGTCGTCTCCAGTTCGATCTCGAAGGGGTGGGTCATGTCCGGTTCTCCTGGTCGGCCTCGGGCCGCGGTCGGGTGTCCGTGGGCTGCGGTCGGGTGTCCGCGGGTTGCGGTCGGGTGTCCGCGGGTTGCGGTCGGTCGTCCTCGGGTTGCGGTGCCGAGGGGATCTGGTGGAGTCCGACGACCACCCGGTGGCTGCGGCCCCCGGGGGCGGACTCGTCGTGGTAGCGGCTGACCAGGGTGGCCACGGCCAGGGACAGTTCCTCGGCGAAGGCCGTCCGGTCGGCGGCGGAGGCGAACCGCACCTGGGCGTCGATGCCGAAGGAGGCGACCCGGCGCCCGGCCCGGGAGGCGCCGGTGAGCAGGGCCCCGACCTCCTGCACCAGCCGGGAGCCCAGGGCGAGCAGCCAGCGGGCGGAGAGCTGGTCGGGGGAACGGGAGGGGTCGGGGCTCACGGCGGCCAGGACGCTGGGGGAGATCACGTAGGAGGCGGCGGTGGCGCGGTAAACCCGTTCGGTGACGTTGCCCTTGCGTCGTTCCTCGGCGAGTTCGACGAGTCCGTGCCGTTCCAGTTCTTTCAGGTGGTAGTTGACCTTCTGCCGGGGCAGTTCCAGCCGGGTGGCCAGCATGGCGGCCGAGCCGGGCTCGGCGAGGGCGGCGAGGATCCGGGACCGGATCGGGTCCAGGGAGGCCTCGGCCGCGGCGGGTTCTTCGATCACGGCGACGTCCAGCACTCCTCCAGCATCCGACCGACAAAAAAATTTGTCAAGGAAAAAAGGGTTGTCGGTCACCTGAAAGAGCCAAGGGGGCTCCGGCATTCGGCGCATCCGACACGGAGCGTGACGGATGGGGGTGGCGGGGTGGACTTGAATCTTTGCGAACGGATGTTCGATCCTGGGGCTGTGCCCGTTTTCGAACCTTCTTTCGAATCCACCGTCGAACAGCAGCCCGCACGCCCCGTGCTGCGGCCGGTGGCGCTCCCGGCTGCCGTGCCCGCGTCCGAGAGCGTGCGGACGGACGGGTTGACGGACGGGATGACGGCTGGCTTGACGGCTGGGCAGGCGGCCGGGCGCGGACTGGTGCCCGTGGTGCCCGCCCTGCGCGAGGTACTGCCGGACGGCGGACTGCGGCGCGGGACGGCGGTGTCGGTGGCGGGCGAGGACGCCGGACTGCTGCTCGCGCTGGCCGCCGGGGTCCGGGAGACCGGGGGCGGCTGGGCGGCCGCGGTCGGGCTGCCGGAGCTGGGCCTCGCCGCCGCCGAGGGGTACGGCCTGGACCTGCGCCGCCTGCTGGTCGCCGACGACCCGGGGCGGCACTGGCCCGAGGTGGTGTCGGTGCTGGCCGGCGCGGTCGAACTGATCATGCTGCGCCCGGACGGGCCGGTGCCCCCGAAGCTGGCCGCCCGTCTGGCCGCCGTGCTGCGGCGCACCGGCTGCGTGCTGCTGGTGGCCGGGCCATGGCCGGGGGCGGTGCTGCGGCTGGGGGTGCGGTCCGGGCGCTGGTTCGGGCTGGGGGACGGCCACGGGCAGCTTGCCGGGCGTCAGGTGGAGGTGGTGGCCGAGGGACGCGGTTCGGCGGTGCGCGGCCGGACGGCCCGGCTCTGGCTGCCGGACGAGCACGGCGCGGTGCGCCCGGTCCGGGAGCAGCCGCAGCCCCTCGCCGTTCCCCCGGGCCCCGCGGCCGTCCCCGTCGTTCCCGCCGTCGTCCCCGTCGTTTCCGCCGTCGTCCCCGCCGTTCCCGTGGCGGCTCCGCTCGTGGCGGCGGTGGTGTGACATGCCGACGACGCCCGACGGCGACCGGACCCCCAGGGTCCTGGTGGTCTGGTGCCCGGACTGGCCGGTGGTGGCCGTCACCGGTGACGACCCGGTGGCCGTGACCGAGGCCGGCCGGATCCTCGCCTGCTCCGCGGGCGCCCGGGCTGCCGGGGTGCGGCAGGGGCAGCGGCTCAAGCTGGCCCAGCGGCTCTGCCCGGAACTGGAGCTGCGCGACCGCGACCCGGAGGCGGAGACCCGCCGTTTCGAGCCGGTGGTCGCGGCGGTGGAGGCGTTCACGCCCCGGGTGGAGGTGATCCGCCCGGGTCTGTGCGCCATTCCGGTGAAGGGCCCGGGCCGCTACTTCGGCGGCGAGGAGGCGCTCGCGGCCCTGGTCGGCGCGGCGGTGGCGGACGCCCTCGGGCGACCGCCCGTCCCGGACGCCGTCCCCGGCGCGGTGGCAGTGCCCGCCACGCCAGGCCCGCCCGCCACGCCCGCCACCCCAGGCCCGCCCGCCGTACCTGTCACCGGACCCACCGCCGCACCGGCCACCGGACCGACCGCCCCCCACGCCCGGATCGGCGTCGCCGACGGCCTGTTCGCCGCCGTGCTCGCTGCCCGCGCCGGGGTGCTGGTGCCCGCCGGTCGTACGGCGGAGTTCCTCGCCCCCTACCCGGTGGCCACGCTGGGTGACGAGACGCTGGCCGAGCTGCTGGGGCGGCTCGGCCTGCCCACCGTCGGGGCCTTCGCCGCGCTGCCGCCCGAGGCGGTCGCGGACCGCTTCGGCCCGACCGGGACGGTCGCGCACCGGCTGGCCCGCGGCCTGCAGCCGCGCCCGCTGGTGCCGCGCGGCGAGGAGCCGGACCTCGCCGTCGAGCAGCGCTTCGACCCGCCGGAGCCGTCGACCGAGCCGCTGGTGTTCGTCGCCCGCACGCTGGCCGAGCAGCTGCACCGGCGGCTGGCCGGAGCCGGGCTGACCTGCCGCCGGGTGGCGGTCGAGGTGGCCTGCGCGGACGGCCGGACGGTCTCCCGGCTGTGGCGGCACGAGGGCCGGCTGTCCGCGACGGCCCTGGCCGAACGGGTCCGCTGGCAGCTCCAGGCCTGGCAGGGCATGGGCACCTTCACCAGCGGCCCCGGCAGTACCGGCAACACCGACGGCCAGGGCAGCACTGGCAGCACCGGCAGCCCCGCCAGCCCCGGGGGCGAGGAGGGCTTCGCCCTGCTCCGCCTCGCCCCCGACGGCTTCTCCCCGGACCAGGGCCGCCAGCTCGCCCTGTGGGGCCAGGCCGTCGCGGACGACCGGGTGGAGCGCGCGGTGGCCCGGGTGCAGGCGGTGCTCGGGCATGCCGGGTTGCGCCGGATCGAGCCGGCGGGCGGGCGTGGTCCGGGCGAGCAGCAGGTCCGGGTGCCGTGGGGCGAGCCGTACGAGGCGGCGGCCGCGGCGGACGCGCCCTGGCCGGGGCGGCTGGCGGAGCGGTCGGCGGACCTCTGGCCGGCCGTGGTGCTGCGCGAGCCGGCGCCGGTCCGGGTGCTGGACGAGGCCGGCCGACCGGTCACGGTGGACGGCCGGGCGGGGGTGTCGGGCCGCCCGGCCCTGGTCGTGGCCCGGGGCCGAGAGGAGCGGGTGGCGGCCTGGACCGGGCCCTGGCCGGCGGTCGAGTACTGGTGGGACCAGTCGCTCGCCCGCCGCCGGGCGCGGTTCCAGGTGGTGGTGGACGGCGGCCGGGCGCTGCTGCTCACCGTGGAGGGGGGTGCGTGGTACCTGGAGGCCGGCTACGACTAGCGGCCCGAAGGCCCGCGGCAGGGGGACAGGGGGGCAGGACCAGTACGAGAGCGACGAAGGCAACCCCGATGGGCTTCACCAGCCACCCCACCGTCCCCTGGAGCGAACTGCACCGCCGGCTGACCGGCGCCGCGCCGGACCGCACGGTCGTCCCGCTGCGCCGCCCCGCCTCGGAGACCCCCACCGAGGAAGCCCCCACCTCGGAGACCCCCACCGAACCCCCCACCGAAGAAGCCCCCACCGAACCCCCCGCCGAGGAACCCCCTGCCGAACCCTGGGCCGAACTGCACGTCCACTCCGCCTTCAGCTTCCTGGACGGCGCCAGCGACCCGGAGGACCTGGTCGCCGAGGCGGCCCGGCTGGGCGTGGAGACCCTGGCGATCACCGACCACGACGGCCTGTACGGAGCGGTCCGGCTCGCCGAGGCGGCCCGGGGAACGGGCGTGGCCACCGTCTTCGGCGCCGAACTGACGATCCGTCACGGTGCGAGAGGCGCGGGTGCCGAGGACGTCGAGCACCTGCTCGTCCTGGCCCGCGACCCGGCCGGCTACCGCCGTCTCTCCGCCGCGATCGCCGCCGCCCAGCTGGCCGGCGGCGCCAAGGGCCGTCCGGCGTACGACTTCGCCGCGCTCGCCGGGGCGCACGACGGCCACTGGGCGGTGCTCACCGGCTGCCGCCTCGGCCGGGTCCCGGCGGCCCTCGCGACCGGCGGGGCGGAGCAGCGACTGCGCACCCTCACCGAGGCGTTCGGCCGCGAGAACGTGTACGTCGAGCTGATCGACCAGTGGCTGCCCGGCGACGACCGGCGCAACGACGCCCTCGCCGCGCTCGCCGGAGAACTGCGGCTGCCGGTCGTCGCCTCCACCAACGCCCACCACGCCGGCCCCGCCCAGGGCCGGCTCGCCCAGAGCCTGGCGGCCCTGCACGGGCGCCGCACCCTCCAGGAGGCGGCCGGCTGGACGAGGGCCTCCGGCACCGCGCACCTGCGCTCGGGCCGGGAGATGGCCGCCCGGCTGGCCCGCTTCCCCGGCGTCCGGCGGCCCACCGCCGAACTCGGCCGGGCCTGCGCCTTCGACTTCGCCAAGCTGGACCCGGAACTGCCCGGCTACCCCGTCCCCGAGGGGGAGACCGAGATCGGCCACCTGCGCGCCCTGGTCGCGGCCGGCGGCCCGGCCCGCTTCGGCCCCGGCAACGCCGCCGCCCGCCGCCAGCTCGCCAAGGAACTGGACGTGATCGAGGACCTCGACCTGGCCGGCTACTTCCTGATCGTCCACGACATCGTGGACTTCTGCCGGAGCCACGACATCTGGTGCCAGGGCCGCGGCTCGGCCGCCAACTCGGCGGTCTGCTACGCCCTCGGGATCACCGCCGTCGACCCGGTCCACTACAAGCTGCTGTTCGAGCGCTTCCTGTCCACCGCCCGGGACGGCCCGCCCGACATCGACCTGGACATCGAGAACCGCCGCCGCGAGGAGGTCATCCAGTACGTCTACCGCCGCTACGGGCGCGAGCACGCCGCCCAGGTCGCCAACGTGATCACCTACCGCCCCCGGCTGGCGATCCGCGACGCCGCCCGGGTGCTCGGCTACCCGCAGGGGCAGGTGGACGCCTTCAGCCGGCAGACCGACTTCCGTTCCGCCCCCGGCGCGGACGCCGTCATCCCCGCCGACGTGCTCTCGCTCGCCGCCCAACTCCACGGCCTGCCACGCCACCTGGGCATCCACTCGGGCGGCATGGTGCTCACCAGGGAGCCGATCGGGGAGATCTGCCCGACCGAGTGGGCCCGGATGCCCGGGCGCTCCGTCCTCCAGTGGGACAAGGAGTCCACCGCGGGCGCCGGGCTGGTGAAGATCGACCTGCTCGGCCTCGGCATGCTCGCCGCGCTGCACGACGCCTGCGACCTGATCGCGCTCCACCACGGCCTGCGCTACGACCTGGCCGGCATCCCGGGCGACGACGAGGGCGTGTACGCGATGCTGCGCCGCGCCGACACCGTGGGCGTCTTCCAGGTCGAGTCCCGGGCGCAGATGGCCACCCTGCCCCGGCTCAAGCCGGACCACTTCTACGACCTGGTGGTCGAGGTCGCGCTGATCCGCCCCGGCCCGATCCAGGGCGGCTCCGTCCACCCGTACCTGCGCCGCCGCGCCGGGGCGGAGCCGCCCGGCTGCCCGCACCCGCTGATGGAGAACGCCCTCGGCAAGACCCTCGGGGTGCCGCTGTTCCAGGAGCAGATGATGCAACTCGCCATCGACTGCGCCGGGTTCACGCCTGCCGAGGCCGACCGGCTGCGCCAGGCGATGGGCGCCAAGCGCTCGCACGAGCGGGTCGCCCGGCTGCGCGACCGGCTGCTCACCGGGATGGCCGAGCGCGGCATCCCGGCCGAGGTCGCCGAGGACGTCTACGGCAAGATCGAGGCCTTCTCCAACTACGGCTTCCCGGAGTCGCACGCGATCAGCTTCGCCTACCTGGTGTACGCCAGCGCCTGGCTCAAGCACCACTTCCCGGCGGCCTTCACCTGCGCCCTGCTGGCCAACCAGCCGATGGGCTTCTACTCGCCGCTCAGCCTGGTCGCGGACGTCCGCCGGCACGGCGTACGGGTGCGCGGGGTGGACGTCAACGCCAGCGGGCCGCGCCCCACCCTGGAGCCGTACCGGGGCCCGACCCCCGCGCCGCCGCTGACCGCCGGCCGGCCCCAACCGGCCATCCGGCTCGGCCTGGAGACGGTGCGCGGCATCGGCACCCCGCAGGCCGAGCTGATCGCGGCCGGGCAGCCGTACGCCGACCTGGAGGACTTCGCCCGCCGCACCGGTCTGCCCGCGCCCGCCCTGGAGGCGCTGGCGACGGCCGGGGCCTTCGACTGCTTCGGCCTGACGAGACGTCAGGCGCTGTGGGCGGCAGGCGCGTTCGCGGGGATCTCGGCCGAACTGCTCCCCGGCACCACGCCCGGCACCGAGGCGCCGGAACTGCCCGGGATGAGCCCGGTCGAGGAGGCCATCGCCGACCTGTGGGCCACCGGCACCTCCGCCACCAGCCACCCGCTCCAGCACCTGCGCGCCCACCTGGACCGCGGTGGCGCGCTCAGCGCCGCCCAACTCCCGCACGTGCCAACGGGAACGGCCGTGGTGGTCGGCGGCCTGGTCACCCACCGCCAGCGCCCGCCGACGGCCGGCGGGGTGCTCTTCCTCAGCCTGGAGGACGAGACCGGCCTGATCAACGTGATCTGCAACCGCCCGGTCTGGGAGTCCCAGCGCCGCACCGCCCTGGACCGGGCCGGCCTCCTGGTGCACGGCCACATCGAACGCGACCGCGGCGCCACCAACCTGATCGCCACCCGCCTCGCCCCACTCCGGATCGGCCTCTGAGGCCCCGGTCCGCCCGGTCGTGCTCAGCCCGGTCGCGCTCAGTCCGGGTAACGCACCAGCCCGCTCAGCTCCAGCTCGAAGTCGAACGGCTCGGGAACGCGCATGCTGTCCCCGAACTTCCGGTCGTGCCGCGCGTGGTAGCGGTCGTGGTCCGGTGCAGTCTGTGCGCGGACCCGCTCCGGGCCGGTCAGGCTCCGGCGCCGGGCTGCCGGCCCTTGCCGGGAGGGCCGGCGAAGGTCTGGGCGATCGGCAGCCAGATGGTGGCGATCGGGCCGGTGGCGGTCAGGGCGAGGTCGTCGCGGTGGCGGCGCTGGGTGACCAGGAGGCAGAAGTCCAGGGCCGGGCCGGTCACCACGTCCATCGCGTCGGTCGGGCCGAAGGCCCACGAACCCCCGTCGGGTGCGGTCAGTTCGAGGCGCACCGGGCGTTGCGGCGCGGGCAGGCCGTGGGCCGCGAAGGCGAAGCCGAGGGTGCGCAGGCCCAGGTGGGCGATGTGCCGCAGCCGGTCGGTGGGTTCCCGGGTCGTGCCCAGCGCGTCCGCCACGTCCTGGCCGTGCGCCCAGGTCTCCATCAGTCGGGCGGTGGCCATCGAGGCGGGCTTCATCGGCGGGCCGAACCAGGGCAGCCGGACGTCGGCGGGGGCGGCGGCGAGGGCGGCCTGTACCTGCGCCCGCCCGGCCCGCCAGCGGGCGAGCAGGGCGGCGGGTTCGGCGGCCGCACCCTCCCGGGCGCCGTCCTCGACCGGGTCGGCGCCGGCGGCCAGCAGCTGGGTGAAGCGGCCGCCGAGCGAGGCGGTGAAGCCCTCCGGGTCGCGGGTGGCCAGTGCCGTCCAGTCGTCGGTCCAGGCCAGGTGGGCGATCTGGTGCGCGACCGTCCAGCCCTCGGCCGGGGTGGGCGCGGCCCAGTCCGCGGCCGACAGTCCGGCCACCAGCCCGTCCAGGACGGCGCTCTCGGCCCGCAGGTCGGCCAGCAGGCCGTGCAGGACGTGGCCCGGGGCGCCCGGCGTGCCCGGGGTGTCGGGGGTGTCGGGGTCGGTCATCGGCTCTTCCCTCCGCTCGGCGCGGTTGCTACTGGTCGGTAGCCCGCGGCCGCACCCTACGCCCCGACCGGCGCCGACGCCCGCCACTCCACGGAACACGCACGTCAGGACTCTCGCCTCCGGTCGCACCGCGTGTGACAATTCCGCGATGACCAGGGCTGCGGACCCCCTCACTGCCGTGCCGTTCGGCGCCCCCGAGCGCCCGGACCACCCCGAGCGCCCCCACCGCTCCCACCACCCCGCCGACTCCGACGACCCCGAACTCGCCGCCCGCGCCGCCGAGCTGGTGCGCCGCGCGGTGCTCGGAGACCTCGCCCGCCGGGTGGTGGCCGAGTGCGGTGCCGACGTCGGGCTGGTCGGCGTGCCCGAGCCGCTGCCCGGCCGCCGCCCCGGCAGCGAGGGCATGGTGCTGCGCCACTGGGCCGGCACCCGGGCGGACCTGCTGCACGACGTGCCCGTCCCGGCCGGCCTCGGCCTCGGCGGCCGGGCGCTCGCCGAGCGCGCGCCCACCTGGGTACCCGACTACCGTGCGGCCACGACCATTTCGCACCAGTACGACGCGGCCGTGGCCGCCGACGACCTGTACGCGATGCTCACCGTCCCGCTGCTGGACGGCGACACCGTGCACGGCGTGGTGTACGCCTCGCTGCGCACCGTCGTCCCGTTCGGGGACGTCCGGATCTCCGCCGTCGGCCGGCTGGCGGCGACGGCCGCCCGGGCGCTCGCCGGGGCGGCGGCCTGGAGCCGTACGAAGCCCGAACCGGTGCCGCCCGCACGGCCGTTGACCCGGCGCGAGCACGAGGTGCTGCGCTGGGCGGCGACCGGCCGGACCAATCCGGAGATCGCCGCCCACCTGGGCCTGACCTGCAACACCGTGACCGGCTACCTCAAGTCCGCGATGCACAAGCTCGGTGTCCGCAACCGGACCGAACTCGCCCTGGCGGCCAGGGAGACCGGACTCGTCAGTTGACCTGGCGCTCCCGCCCGCTCCAGTACGGCTCGCGCAGCCGGAACTTCTGCAGCTTCCCGGTGGCCGTGCGCGGCAGTTCGGCGCGGAACTCCACCGAGGTGGGCGACTTGTAGCCGGCCAGCCGCTGCTTGCAGTGCGCGATCAACTCCGCCTCGGTGACGGCCGCCCGGTCCTCCCGGAGCACCACCAGGGCCTTGACCGTCTCGCCCCACTTCTCGTGCGGCACCCCGATCACCGCGACCTCGGCCACCGCCGGGTGGCCGTACAGGCAGTCCTCCACCTCGATCGAGGAGACGTTCTCCCCGCCGCTGATGATGACGTCCTTCTTCCGGTCCGAGATGGACAGTTGGCCGTCGGTGAGGGTGCCGCCGTCGCCGGTGTGGAACCACTCGCCCCGCAGTGCCTCGGCGCTCGCCTCCGGCTGCTGCCAGTACCCGTCCAGCACGGTGTTGGAGCGCACCAGCACCTCGCCCTGGGCGTCGACCCGCAGCTGGGTGCCGAGCGCGGGCGCGCCGGCCTGTACCAGCTTCTCGGCCCGTTCGGCGGCCGGCAGGGCGTCCCACTCGGCGCGCGAGCGGTTGACGGTGACGATCGGCGCGGTCTCGGTCAGGCCGTAGAGCTGCATGAACTCCCAGCCCAGCTGCTCCTCGACCTGCTGCACCACGGAGGTCGGCGGCGGGGCGCCGGCCACGATCATCCGCACCCTGTCCCGGCCGGGCACCGGGCCGTCCCAGTCGGCGGCCGCGTCCAGCACCATCTGCACCACGGCGGGCGCGCCGGACAGGAAGGTCACCCCGTGCCGCTCGACCCGGCGCAGGATCTCGGCGCCGTCCACCTTGCGCAGCACGATGTGCCGGGCGCCGAGTCCAGTGAGCGAGAACGGCAGGCCCCAGCCGTTGGCGTGGAACATCGGCAGGGTGTGCAGGTACACGTCCCGGTCGTTCGCGCCGTAGTGCAGGCCCATCAGCGTCGCGTTCAGCCAGACGTTGCGGTGGGTGAGCTGAACCCCCTTGGGGCGGGCGGTGGTTCCGCTGGTGTAGTTGATGGTCGCGGTGTCGTTCTCGGAGATCGCGTACCGGCGGGGCGCGTGGTCGAAGTCGTACAGCAGCGCGTCGCTGTCCGCGCCGAGCACGAACTTGTGCTTGGCCACCACCCCGTGCAGCGCGTCGGCGAGTTCGGGGTCGACCAGCAGGACGGAGGCGCCGCTCTGCTCGACGATGTACGCGACCTCCTCGGCCCGCAGCCGGAAGTTGACCGGCACCAGTACCCGGCCGTACCCGCTCACCCCGAAGAAGGCGGTGAGCAGCCGGGCCGAGTTGTGCGAGACGATCGCGACCCGCTCGCCCGGACCGACGCCGAGCCGGTCCAGCCCGGCGGCCTGGGCCCGGGCGAGCCCGGCGATCCGCCGGTAGCTCAGCTCGCCCCAGGATTCGGCCGGTTGCACCGGCTCGTCGACGATGCCGACCCGGTCGCCGTAGACCAGCTCGGCCCGGTCGAGGAAGTCCAGCACGGAGAGTGGAATCTGCATGCGCCCACTGTCCTATCCCGCGCGCCCGCTGCACACCCCCGATCGGGGGTGTCACCCGTTCGAACGCAGCCGCTCGGCCGCCGTCAGCGCCACCAGCAGCCGGTCACGGGCCTCGGTCTGGGCGGCGATCCGGCGTTCGAGCGCCGCCAGCCGCTCCCGGACGACCCCCAGCACCCGCTCGGACGGCGGCCGGGCGAGGACGTCCCCGTCCAGGCAGGTGAGCATCGGCCGGAGGTCCTCCATGGTGAGCCCGGCGGCGACCAGAGCGCGGATGTTGCGGACCCGCGGGACGGCCGAATCCCGGTACTCCCGGTAGCCGTTGGCCGCCCGCTCGGAGTCGATCAGCCCGGCCTGCTCGTAGTGCCGCAGCGCCCGGGCCGTACTGCCCGTCCGCCGCGCCAGTTCACCGATCCGCACCGCCGCCCCGCCCGTCCGTCCGTCGGTTCCTCAGGCCACCAGCGCGCCCCCGTCCACGGACAACACTACGCCGGTCACGAACGAGGCCTGCGGCGAGGCGAGTTGGGTGATCGCCCAGGCCACCTCGGCGGGCCGCCCGATCCGGCCCAGCGGGGTGAGCCCCAACTGCCACTCCAGGATCGCCGCCGACAGCTCGGGGCTGAAACCGGAGTGCTCGCCGATCGGGGTGTCGATCGCCCCGGGCGCCACCGCGACCACCCGGATGCCGCGCGGCGCCAGCTCGACCGCCCAGCTGCGGGTGATCGTCTCCAGCGCCGCCTTGCCCGCCGCGTACACCGAGTTGGTCGGCCAGCCGCGCTGTCCGACGGCGGTGCTGACGTTGACCACCACGCCCCGGCTCTCGGCCAGTGCGGGCAGCGCGGCCTGGCCGAGCAGCACCGGGGCGACCAGGTTGGTGGCCAGCAGTGTCTCGATCCCGGCCCGGTGGAAGTCGCCGAGGCGCTGGGTGTTCTGCACGATGCCGGCGTTGTTCACCAGCACGTCGAGCCGCCCGTACCGCTCCAGGGCCGTTCCGACGATCCGCTCCGGGGCGTCCGGTCCGGTGACGTCCGCCACCAGCGGCTCGATCAGCCCCGGGTGCGCGGCCGCCGTCTCCGCCAGCGGCCCGGGGCGCCGCCCGACCGCCACCACCCGGGCGCCCTCGGCCGCGAAGGCCCGCGCGGTCTCCCGCCCGATCCCCGTCCCGGCCCCGGTGACCACCACGACCCGACCCGTCCCCGCTTCGTTCTGTTCGCTCATGGGAGCACTCTCCGACCCTGCCGCCAGCGTCAAGGTCAAGCCGCAACCGTCGAGCGGTGGCCGTCCGTCCGTCAGGAAGATCGCGCAGCGGTTCCGAACCCAGGGGGAGAGCACCATGAACCACCACCGACCCGACCCGGCCCTGACCACCTTCCCGACGGCGGACGGCCTGCTGCTGCGCCCCTTCGAGGACGCCGACGCCCCGGCCCTGATCGAGGCCTACCGGGACGGCACGCTGCGCCGCTACACCCGGACCTACCCGGACGGCCCGGAGCGCGCCGCGCACTGGCTGGCCGTGCAGTACGAGGGCTGGGCGAACGGCACCCGGTACGCCTTCGCCGTCCTCGAAGCCGGCGAGCTGGTCGGCAACGTGGTGCTCAAGCGCGGTACCCCGGGCGGCGAGCGGGCCGAGGTCGGCTATTGGACGGCGGCCGCGGCACGCGGCCGGGGCGTCGCCCCGCGCGCGGTGGAGGCGCTCACCGTCTGGGCCTTCGAGGCCTTCGCCGCGGACGGCCTGCTCCGGATCGACCTGCTGCACGAGGGCGACAACGACGCCTCCTGCCGGGTCGCGGAGAAGAGCGGCTACGCGTTCGCGGAGGTCGTCCCGGCCTTCCCGCCGTCGTACCCGCTGGACGGGCACCGGCACTGCCGGAAAAGGCTGGACACGACCGAACGGCACCGGCCAGAGTGAGCCCATGGCTTCTCTGGTACGTCATGTGACGATCGACTGCGCGGACCCGTTCGCCCTCGCGGACTTCTGGGCGAAGGTGCTGGACGGCACCCTCGCCGAGGACGACAACCCGGGTGACCCGGAGGCGGTGGTGATCTCCGCCAGTGCCGATCTGCTGTTCATCCGGGTGCCCGAGGGCAAGACCGTGAAGAACCGGGTCCACCTGGACCTCCAGCCGCAGGACCGCAGCCGTGACGAGGAGGTCGAGCGCCTGCTCGCCCTGGGCGCCACGGTGGTGTCGGACCAGCGCCGCCCGGACGGCACCGGCTGGGTCACCCTGGCCGACCCGGAGGGCAACGAGCTGTGCGTCGAGCGCAGCCAGGCCGAGCGCACCGCCACCGGCGCGTCCTGAACCACCGGCGCGCCCCGCAGTACGGCCGCCCGCCGAGGTCCGTTCCACCGGGGCCTGCGCGGGCGGCCGTTCGCGCTTCCGTCCGATAATCGAGCTGTCTGAAACCAGTGAGAAGCGAGGCCACCCTCCGAGCACCGGGCAGGTACCCCATGGCCAAAATCGCCGTGATCGGCGCCAATGGCGGCATCGGCAGTGCCGTCGTCGCGGAGGCGGCGGCCCGCGGGCACGAGGTCACCGCCGTGGTCCGCGAGCCGGACCGCTACCGGGGTGCGGCGGCCCGGGTGGAGCGCGGCGACGTACTGGACCCGGCCGACGTGGCCCGGGTGGCGGCCGGCCGGGACGTCCTGGTGAGCGCCGTCGGCGGCGGCGACGGCCCGGGCCACCTGGCGCTGATCGAGCCCGCCGCCCGTTCACTGGTCGAGGGCCTGCGGGCGGTCGCCGACGGCGCCGCGCCCCGCCTGATCGCGGTCGGCGGCGCGGGCAGCCTGGAGACCGCCCCGGGCGTGCGGGTCTGGGACGCCCCGGGCCTGCCGGAGCCGATCCTGCAGATCATGCACGCCCACGGCGAGGCGCTGGACTACTACCGGACCGTCTCCGACGTCCGCTGGACGGTACTCAGCCCGGCCGCGGAGATCGGCCCGGGGGAGCGGACCGGCCGCTACCGGACCGGCCTGGAGCAACTGCTCACGGACGCCGGGGGCCACAGCCGGATCTCGGTGCCGGACTACGCGGTCGCCCTGGTGGACGAGATCGAGCAGCCCGAGCACATCGGCGAGCGCTTCACCTGCTGCTCGCTGTAGCGCGCCGGGCTCACCCGTTCAGCCCAGCTGGATCGACCGCTTGGCCAGCCCCATCCAGAACCCGTCGATCACGCTGCGCTGGCTGCCGAGGTCGGCCTCGCCGGCGCCGAGGGTCACGAACAGCGGCGCGAAGTGCTCGGTGCGCGGGTGGGCGAGCCGCCCGGCCGGGGCCTTGCGCTCGAAGTCGAGCAGCGCGTCCAGGTCCTGGGCGTCCAGGGCGCGCCTGCCCCAGTCGTCGAACTCGGCCATCACCGAGCTGGTCCGGCCGTCGCTGTTGAGCGCCCGCAGGTTGTGGGTGAAGAAGCCGTTGCCGATGATCAGCACGCCCTCGTCGCGCAGCGGGGCGAGCCGGCGGCCGATCTCCAGCAGGCGCTGCGGGTCCAGGGTGGGCAGGGAGATCTGCAGCACCGGGACGTCGGCCTCCGGGAACATCTCCACCAGCGGGACGTACGCGCCGTGGTCGAGCCCGCGGTCGGGGATGTCCTGGACGGGCGTGCCGGGGGCGCGCAGCAGCTTGCGCACGCGCTCGGCCAACTCGGGGGCGCCGGGGGCGGCGTACCGGACGGCGTAGTAGTGCTCGGGGAAGCCCCAGAAGTCGTAGACCAGCGGGACGGTGGTGACGGCGCCGACGGCCAGCGGGGCCTCCTCCCAGTGGGCGGAGACCATCAGGACGGCCTTGGGCCGGGGCAGGTCGGCGGACCAGGCGGCCAGCTGGCCCGGCCAGATCGGGTCGTCGGCGAGCGGCGGCGCGCCGTGCGAGAGGTACAGGGCGGGCATGCGCTCGGGGGCCGCGGTGCTCAAGGTGTCCTCCTCAAGGGGAACGAGTGGGTAGTTCAAATTTGAACCTCTACTCCGGGACGGTACACCTTCGTTCGAATTTGAACAACAGGAGTAGGCTTCACCCCATGTCCTCACTGAACGAACCCCGCTGGCTCGACCAGGACGAGATGGCCGCCTGGCGGGGCTTCGTCGTCGCGAGCAACCTGCTCAACCGGCGGCTGGAGCGCCAGCTCAAGGACGACTCCGGCCTCTCGCACCAGCAGTACGAGATCCTGGTGCACCTGTCCGCCGCCCCCGGCGACTCGCTGCGGATGACCGAACTCGCCGACAAGCTGGTCACCTCCAAGAGCGGCCTGACCTACCAGGTCACCCAACTGGAGCGGATGGGCCTGGTCGGCCGCCGCTCCTGCCCCAGCGACGTGCGCGGCGTCATCGCCGAACTCACCGACCAGGGGCGGGAGACGCTCCGCCAGGCCGCCCCCGGCCACGTCGCCCTGGTGCGCGAGCTGCTGATCGACGTGCTCACCCGCGAGCAGCTCGCCGTCCTCGCCGAAGGCCTCGGCGCGGTCAGCGCCCGCCTGCGCCAGGACGACACCCCCTAGCTAGGGCCTGTCGCCCAGTGCGGCCGCCCGCTCCCGCAGCAGCTCCCGCTCCCGCTCGTTGCGGGTCAGCCCCGCCGCCCGCTCGAACTCCGCCCGGGCCTGGGCCGTCCGCCCCAGCCGGGCCAGCAGGTCGCCCCGCACGCTCGGCAGCAGGTGGTAGTCGCGCAGCGCCGGCTCCGCCGCCAGGGCGTCCACCAGCTCCAGGGCGGCGGCCGGGCCCCGGGCCATCGAGACGGCCACCGCCCGGTTCAGCGCCACCACCGGTGAGGGCGTCAGCACCAGCAGCCGCTCGTACAGCGCGGCGATCGTCGCCCAGTCGGTGTCCTCGTACCGCCGCGCCCTGGCGTGGCAGGCGGCGATCGCGGCCTGCACCGAGTACGGCCCGCTGCCCGCCCGCCCGAACGCCTCGAAGCCGCGTCGGATCAGCAGCCCGTCCCAGCGCGCCCGGTTCTGCTCGGCCAGCAGCACCGGCCGCCCGTCGGGGCCGGTGCGGGCGGCCGTCCGGGAGGCCTGGAACTCCAGCAGCGCGGCCAGCCCGTGCGCCTCCGGCTCCCCGGGCACCAGCGCGGCCAGCACCCGGGCCAGCCGCAGGGCGTCCTCGCACAGCTGCGGGCGCAGCAGGTCGTCCCCGGCGGTGGCCGAGTAGCCCTCGTTGAAGATCAGGTAGACGACCTCCAGCACCGAGGACAGCCGCTGCGCCCGGTCCTCGCCGTACGGCACCTCGAACGGCACGCCCGCCTTCGCCAGCGTCCGCTTCGCCCGGACGATCCGCTGGGCCACCGTCGCCTCCGGCACCAGGAAGGCGCGGGCGATCTCCGGGGTGGTCAGCCCGCCCAGCAGCCGCAGGGTGAGCGCGATCCGCGCCTGCGCCGACAGCACCGGGTGGCAGGCGGTGAAGATCAGCCGCAGCAGGTCGTCGTCGATGTCGTCCGGGCCGGACGGCTCCGGTGGCTCCGGCGCGTCCTCCAGCGACCGCCCCACCTCGGCGAGTTTGCGGGCGTAGACCTCCCGGCGGCGCACCAGGTCGACCGCCCGCCGCTTGGCGGTGGCCGTCAGCCAGGCGCCCGGGTTGTCCGGCACGCCGTCGCGCGGCCACTGCTCCAGCGCAGCCACCAGCGCGTCCTGTGCCAACTCCTCGGCCAGGCCGACGTCCCGGACGATCCGCGCGGCCGCGGCGATGATCCGCGCGGACTCGATCCGGTACGCCGCCTCGACGACCGCCGTCGCCTCCCTCTCCGTCACGGCCACCCATCAGAGCAGCCGGCGGAGCGGGAGGCAACGTGCGCCACGGTCGCTACGGCCCTTACTGCCCTACCGCCCTACCGCCCTTACTGCGGGGGCCGCGGCGCCTCGTCGAGCTGCCGGACCTCCGCCTCGACCTGCCAGTGCGCCGGGTGGGTCTGCAGGAAGCGCCTGGTCCACTCCAGCGCCTCCGCCTTGTCCTTGCACTGCATGATCGCGTAGCCGCCGATGACCTCCTTGGTCTCGGTGAACGGCCCGTCGGTGTAGCCGACCTTCCCGTCGGCCCAGGTCACCCGGGTGCCCTGAGCGGTCGGGGTCAGCCCGGCGGTGTCCAGCATCACCCCGGCCCTGGTGATCTCCTCGAACAGGGCCCCCATCCGCTGCTCGAACCCCGGGTCGGGCTCCCAGTCGCCCCGGGCGCTCTCGTCGATCCGGATCAGTGACATGAAGCGCGGCATGGTGACTCCTCGGTCCTGCGGGCGGGGCCGTTCCCCGCCGCTCACCCCTGCGTCGATCGGGCCGGCGCCGGATCGACATCGGCCGGGAAGAATCTTTTTCCTACCTGTCGTCCGTCCGGGCCCTGCTCGTCGTCCGGGCGGTCACCGGACGGCGGTCACCGGGCGGTCACCGGACGGCCGCCGCCGGCGCGCACAGCAGTGCCGCCCGCAGGTCGGTCCGGTCGCGGAGGCGGGCCAGGTTGCGGCCGGTCAGCTCCTCGATCCGGCGGATCCGGTAGTGGACGGTGTTGACGTGGATGTGGAGCTGCTCGGCCGTCCGCGCCCAGGAGCCGTCGTGGTCGAGGAACACCGCCAGGGTGCCGAGCAGCGAGACGCCGTTCTCGGCGTCGTGGGCGGTCAGCGGGGCCAGCAGCCGGGCGTGGAAGGCGGCCGTCACCTCGGGCGGGATGCCGCGCAACAGCCCGTCCAGGGAGTCCAGTTCGGCGGTGCTGCCAACCGGGCCGGGGGCGCCCGCCAACACGTACCGGGCCTGCACCAGGGCCGCCCGCAGCGCCTGGGGGGTGGCCGGGGCGGCCGGGCCGACGCCGATCCGCAGGGTGCGCCGGCCGGTCAGCCGGGCCTGGAGGGCGGGCCGGGCCCGGCGCAGCCGTTCGGCGACCCGCTCGGCGGGTGCGGCCACCAGTGCGGCGGTGAGCCCGGTGCGGTCGGTGCCGGCCGCGTACGGGACGTCCAGCGGGTGCAGGGCCTCGGCCAGCGCGTGCGCCGCCCAGTCGACCGGCGCCTCGTCGCCGGCCCGGCCGGGCTCGATCCGCGCGGTGACCGCCACCAGCGGGCCGGTCTCGGCCAGCCCGCAGGCGGCGAGCGGTTCGGTGAGTCCGGCGTCGTCGGCCAACGCGTCCAGCAGCCGTCCGGCGGCCCGCCGCCGGGTGCCGGCCGCGGCCCGGGCGCGGGCGGCGAGCGGGGCGAGCAGGTCGGCGAGGCCCTGGAGCGCCGGTTCCACGGCGGGGGTGTGCGGGTGGGCCCGCAGCCGCCAGCCGTCGAACGGGGAGCCGTCCTGCGGGCCGACCGGCAGCCCGGGCCCGCCGCGACCGGCGGCCGGTGCGGGCTGGGGCGGGCCGGCCACCGGGCGGCCGCCGGCGGTGGTGATCGAGCACTCGGGCAGCCCGAGCCGGCCGACCGCGCGGGCCAGCACCTGGCCGGGTGCGGCCTCGGTGCGGACCAGGTCGAGCAGTTCGCTGCGGACGGTCTCCGGGATCGCCGCGGTGTCCTGCGCCCCCGCCCGCAGGTCGCCCCAGAGCCGCAGGTAGACCCGGTCGGTGACGGCCCGGAAGCTCACCCCGGCGGGCACCGCGAGCAGCGGGATGGCGTGGGTGCGGCAGGCCTCGGCCAGGCCGTCCGGGATGCTGCCGTGGGTGCCCTCGCCGGCCAGCAGGGCGGCCACCCCGGCGCTGCGCAGCGCGGTGGCGAAGCGCAGCGCGCCGGAGGCGTCGGCGGGCTGCCACCAGACCAGGCCGGTGAGCACGAGTTCGCCGGGCTGGAGGTAGCGGGCCGGGTCCTGGAGGTCGGTGGAGCTGACGCCGGTGACCGGGCGGTCGAGCAGGTCGGGGGTGCCCCAGGCCAGCCGGATGGACAGGTCGTCGAGGTGCAGCAGGTCGCCGACGATCATCTTTCGCTCGCTCTCGCCAGGGGTGTCGCTCTGGTGCGCCGCGTCGCTTCCTCTCGCAGATGAGAGGGATGCCGACGCATATGCATCGTAAATGCCAGTGGAACAACCGCGAATCTTCTTGTCGGATCATCCAGCCGAGGGCCCCGTGACCGGTGTGCGGAACCAGTGGTCCGCCCGATTGCCGGGTTGCTTGAATCGGTGTGCGGGGCGCGCCGGTCCTTCTCCTCCGGCGGGCGCCGCGGCCTCCGGCGTGCACCGCGACCGGTCTCGCACCTGCGAGCTGAACCGTCGCCCGGTCATCTCAGCTGCCGCTGAATGAGGGCATTCAGCGCCGCAACCGCGAATGTCGGAGCTGCCCCTCGGGTAGTCCTCCTCCCGGGCCGCAGTGGCGCGGCCCGGGAGGAAGGAGCGCCATGATCCGGACCGGCCCCGGCGTGACCCCGGCACCACCCACCGTCCGGCTGCACGGCCACTTCGACGAGCCGGCCGAGCTGACCGTCGAGCAACTGCGCACCCTCCCCGCGCACCGGGTCGAGGTCAGCTTCGACTGCCTGACCGAGGGCGAGCAGCGGCACGGCTACGAGGGCCCGGCCCTGCTGGACGTCCTGCTCGCCGCCCGGCCCCGGATCGACTTCTCCGGCCGCAAGCAGCGGCTGCGCTTCCTGCTCAACGTGGTCGGTGCGGACGGCCACCGGGCGGTGGTCTCCTGGGCCGAGATCGACCCGGACTTCGGCGGCCGCCGGATCCTGCTCGCCACCAGCATGGACGGCGCCCCGCTGGACGCGGACGGCCCGCAGCTGGTCGTCCCGGACGACCACTGCGGCGCCCGCTACGTCAGTGCCGTCACCGCCGTCTGGCTGGGCCCGCTCGGCGACCAGGAGCGGCCCGCCGCGGGCTGACCGCCCGGCTCGCGGCCCCGGCCCGCCCCGTGCCGCGGTGCCGGGCGGGGCCCCTGGAAAACCGCTGGCCAGAGGCGGCTTTCCGTGCCAACATGCCCCATATGGGGACGATTCTGCACGGCACCCTGGTCACCCTCCGCCCGGCCACCGCCGACGACATCCCGGCACTGGTGGCGATCCGCAGCACGCCCGAGGTGTTCGCCCGCTGGCGGGGCGGTGACGACCTGGTCGACGAGGTCGCCCGGGACTTGGACGCCCCCGAGACCGAGACCTTCGCGATCGACGTGGGCGGCCGGGTGGTCGGCGCCGTGCAGTGGTACGCCGAGAACGACGACGAGTACCGGCACGCCGGGATGGACATCTTCCTCGACCCCTCGGTGCACGGTCTGGGCCTGGGGACGGACGCCGTGCGCACCCTGGCCCGGCACCTGGTGCACGACCACCACTACCACCGGCTGGTGATCGACCCGGCCGCGGACAACCTGGCCGCCATCCGCTGCTACACCAAGGTCGGCTTCCGCCCGGTCGGCACCATGCGCCAGTACGAGCGCGGCTCGGACGGCACCTGGCACGACAACCTGCTGATGGACCTGCTCGCGGACGAACTGTCGGACGGCTGACGGCCGTTCACCGGCCGGCCGGCGGCGGGTACCAGGGTGTACAGACATCTTGTCGGCCGACGGCCCTGAGCTGTACAGACATCTCAGCGCCACAGGAGCGATCGCAACTGATCGCCTGGCGTTCTTCCCGACGTACCGAGCAGTAGCTAGCGTTCCCCCGCCAATCACCGGCGGCCGGTCACCCCGGCCCGCCCGGAACCCCACCGGTTGACGGACCCCCAGGAGAACGCCCATGCTCTCGCGCCGCACGGCCACCGCCCTCACCTCGGCGGCCGCCGCCGCACTGCTGCTCGGCGGCACCGCCCCGAGCGCCTCCGCCACCACCGCGGCGAGCCCCACCGCGCTGTCCGTCCTCGCCTTCAACGTCGACCTCGGCACCGCGATCGTCGACAGCACCCAGAACGAGCAGGCCGCCCGCCGCACCCCGGTGATCGAGCAGATCGTCCGGCAGCACAACGCCGACGTGGTCGTCCTGGACGAGCAGTTCAACAACAGCTCGACCGCCGACATCAACGCCAAGCTCGCCGACCTCTACCCGTACCGCACCCCGGTGGTCGGCGGGACCTGCTCGGGCGGCGGCTGGACGGGCGTCAGCGGCAACTGCTCCAACTCGTGGTTCGTCATCAACGGCGGCACGATGATCCTCTCCAAGTACCCGATCACCGCCCAGTACGCCCACGTGTTCAGCAACTCCACCTACGGCACCTGGGACTACCACGCCAACAAGGGCGCGGCGCTGGTGCAGGTGAAGAAGAACGGCAGCACCGCGTGGGTGGTCGGCACCCACCTCCAGGCGGACGAGGCCGACACCTCCACCGACACCACCCAGTCCACCCGGCTCGGCCAGCTCGCCGAGATCCGCGCCTGGGTCGACGGCATCGTGGGCAGCGGCGCGCCGGTGCTGATCGGCGGCGACCTCAACGTCGAGTACTTCCACGGCCAGGCCCGCGGCGACTACGCCAACGCCCAGAACGCGGTCAACGGCGTGCTCGGCACCCCGGCCACCGCCCCGAACCAGACCCGCACCACCATGGACTGCCCGGTCTCCGCCTGGTGCCAGTACATGGCGGGCGTGGAGACCTTCCCGACCGACTACCGGGACGACCTGGACTACCTCGGCTACCTCAACGCCCCGGGCCGCCCGGTGCCGAACTCGATGTCCGACGTGAAGGTCGACTTCGACCCCCAGGCCGGCTGGGTGCCGGGGCAGCCGGACACCAACGCGCCCAGCGACCACTACCCGGTCGAGGCCACCTTCCAGCTCAACTGACCTGCGGTCTAGGGCTGTTGCCCGGCACCGCCGGCCGGGCAGCCGCAGGAGCGCCGCACCACCAGCCGGGCCGGGAAGGTCCGGGCCCCGGCGGCGCGGCGCTCCGGCCCGCCGAGCACCAGGTCCACCGCGGCCCGGGCCATCTCGTCCTGCGCGGTGGTGACGGTGGTCAGCGCCGGTCCGGCGATCACCGCCTCCGCGATGTCGTCGAACCCGGCCACCGCGAGCTCCTCGGGCACCCGGATGCCCAGGTCGTCGGCGGCCCGCAGCAGGCCGATCGCCTGGTCGTCCGTCGCGCAGAAGACGGCGGACGGCCGGTCGGGCCGGCTCAGCAGGGTGAGCGCCTCGGCGTGCGCCCGGACCCGGTCGAAGGGCGCCGGGGTGAGCCGGCCGTCGGTGGACAGCCCGGCCTCGGCCAGCGCCTCGGCCCAGCCGGCCGTCCGCCCGGTGACCGGGTCGAGCGGGCTGAGCGCCAGGGTGCCGCCGAAGCAGTGCACCTCGGCGTGGCCGTGGTCGAGCAGGTGGCGGACCACCTCGCGGGCGCCGCCCTCGTCGTCGGCCACCACGGCCACGCCGTCGACGCTCTCGGTGCGGTGGTGCAGCAGCACGACCGGGGTGCCGTCGGCCGAGTCGAAGCCGCTCAGCCCGGGGGCGGCCGGGTCCTGGGTGACCAGGATCAGCCCGTCCACCTGCATCCCCAGGAAGGCCCGGATGTAGTGCGCCTCGCGCTCGTCCGCGTAGTCGGAGTTGCCGATCAGCAGCAGCCGGCCGTGCTCGGTGGCGGCCTGCTCCACGGCGTGGGCGAGCCCGGCGAAGAAGGGCTGCCGGGCGTCCGGCACGACCATGCCGAGCAGGTCGGTCCGGCGGCGGGCCATCGCCTGGGCGACCCGGTTGGGCCGGTAGCCGAGCTCCTCCACCGCCGCGAGCACCCGCGCCCGGGTGGCCGGTGCCACCGGACGCGGTCCGTCGTTGATCACATAACTCACGACCGCCGTGGACGTCCCCGCCACCCGCGCCACATCGTCCCGTGTCACCCTCGCCATGACGGATGAGCCTACACAGCGGCTCCGACCAGCGTGTTTTCCGCGTCTGCGGGGAGGCCCCGGGCGGCCCGCCCCGGTTGCGGAGCAGGTGGTAGCGTGCCGACGCTGGCGGGACGGGCGGCAGCAGGTGCCGCCGCCGCCGACCGTGGGAGCAGGTCGATGAGCACGCCGCCGCACCGCAGGGCCGTCCGGCCCCTGCGTCCGACCGCCCGGCCCAAGGTCCGCATCGACGCCCGGGTGCGCGCCACGAGCGCCACCCGGCCGAAGGTCCGCCCCTGGCGGGCGTACGCCGTGCTGGTGGCGATCGTGCTGTTCGTGGCCGCCGGCCTGGTGCTCTACTCCGACGAGCGCTCCACCCGCGGTCGGGCCCAGGAGGTGGGCGTCGACCACCCGTCGGACTTCCTGGAGGTCGACGTGGTGCTCCAGCGGGTCGACGCGGCCGCCCAGACCGTCGCCGCCAAGATCCTGGTGGTGCCGCACGGCGCCCTGGGGACGTCCGGCATCCAGCAGATCCCGGCGCAGGACGTGGCACTGGAGACCACCTCGCTGGAGCAGACCGTGCTCAAGTACCCGGCCGGCCAGCCGATCCCCTCCAGCCCGGTGTCGTTCAGCCTCGCCGAGGGGCGGGTCACCGACTACCCCTTCGACGGCTACCGCGCGCAGGTCGGCTTCCGGGCCACCGTCGGGGGGCGGCCGGTCCCGGTGACGATCGGGATCCAGGAGGCCGACCCGTTCTTCGCCTTCACCCAGGGGGAGAAGGAGACCGACGGCCTCGGCATCGCCGTCACCGAGCAGATCAGCCGCTCGCGCAGCACCTACATCCTGGCCTGGTTCATGATGGCGGCGATGTGGGCGCTGGCGCTGTCCGTCCTGGTGGCGGCCTGGCTGATCGTCCGGCAGCGGCGCGGGATCGTCTGGCCGGCCCTGAGCTGGATGGCGGCCACCCTGTTCGCGCTGGTCGGCATGCGCAACGCCGCGCCCGGCAGCCCGCCGATCGGCTCACTGCTGGACTACGCGGCGTTCTTCTGGGCGGAGCTGCTGGTCGCGGTGGGCCTGACCATGGTCGTGGTGCGCGGCGCCCGGATCGAGGGCGCCCACCGGCCCAGCACGTAGCCGTCCTGATCGCCGGGGTCAGTACACGTAGTCCGCGCAGACGTCGGCGGCGAGCCGCAGGGCCTGCTCCGCGCGGGGCCCGCGCAGCGCCAGCAGGGTCTGGGCGAGCGCGTCCACGGCGGCCAGGTGGGCCAGCCGGCTGGCGGTGGTCTCCAGACCGAAGACCAGGTCCTGCCCGCCCGCGACCAGGACGCAGGTCGCCGTCTCGGTGAGCGGTGAGCGGGCGTAGCTGGTGAGCGCCAGCACCTCGGCCCCGGACGCCCGGGCGGCCCGGGCGGCGGCCACCACGCTGTGGGTGGCGCCGGTGTGGCTGACGGCCAGGCAGACGGCGCCCGGCGGCAGCCCGGCGGCGACCAGCTGGGCGGTCATCGAGTCGGCCGGGGCGTCCACCACCAGGCCGAGCGCCCGCAGCCGGTAGGCGATGTCCAGAGCGACGGCGCCGGACAGCCCGGTGCCGACCAGCAGCACCCGGGGGGCGTCGTCCAGCAGTTCGGCGGCGGCCCGCAGGTCGTCCGGGCCGAGCGTGGCGGTGATGCCCTCCAGGGCGGCCCGGGCGGCGCGCAGGGTGTCGGCGAGGGCCCGGGCGGCCGGGTCGTCGGCGTCCGCGGCCGGTTCCGCGGCGGGGGCGGCCGGGGCGTGCAGGGCCGCGGCGATCTTCAACTCCTGGAAGCCGCGGAAGCCGAGCCGCTGGCAGGCCCGGACCACCGAGGAGGGTGCCGTCCCGGCCAGCGCCGCCACGTCGCTGACGCTCAGGTGCACCAGTTCGGCGCCCCGGTCCAGCACCACCCGGGCGACCCGCGCCTCGGTGCCGCGCAGTTCGCCGAGCCTGGCCCGGATCTGCGCGGCCAGCTGGGATTCCAGGGGCGTGAAAAATTCGGAACGTTCTTCCATGGCTCTAGGGTAGCGTGGAATCCAGTTCCAGCGCCGCCGGAAATCCGGCAGGCTGACGGGAGGGGAGCTTCGCCATGTCAGAAATCGGATCGGCCGTGCCGCTGGCCGTGCTCACGGCCGCCGTGCTGCACGCGGTGTGGAACGGGCTGGCGCACCGGATCCCGGACAAGATGGTCGGCTTCGCGCTGATCAACCTGACGTACACCGCCTGCGCGGTGGTGCTGGTGGCGGTCAACCCGCTGCCGGCGGCCGCCGCCTGGCCGTACCTGCTGGCCTCCACGGTGGTCCAGACGGTCTCGACGGTCCTGCTGCTGCGGGCCTACCAGCTGGGCGACTTCGGGCAGATGTACCCGATCGCCCGCGGTTCGGCGCCGCTGCTGGTCGCCCTGCTGTCGGTCACGGTGCTCGGCCAGCACCTGGGCGCGGGCGAGCTGGCGGGCGTGGTGGTGATCTCCTGCGGGCTGATCGGGCTGGCCTTCGCCCAGGGCATACCCGGGCGGGCGCAGCTGCCCGCTCTCACGGCCGCCGCCGGCACCGGGGCGATGATCGCCGGGTACACGGTGCTGGACGGCAGCGGCGTCCGGCACGCCGGCACCGTCGGCGGGTACGTGGCCTGGCTGTTCCTGCTCCAGGGGCCGGCGCTCGTCGCAGTGGTCTGGGCCCGGCGCGGCCGCACCCTGCTCACCGGCATGCGCGGGGTGCTGCCGGTCGGGGTCCTCGGCGGGGTGCTCTCGCTGACGGCGTACGGCCTGGTGGTCTGGGCGCAGTCCCGGGGCAACCTGGCGACGATCGCGGCGCTGCGCGAGACCAGCATCGTGATCGCCGCGCTGATCGCCACCGTGGTGTTCCGCGAGCGCCTCGGGCGGCTGCGGCTGACCGCCGCGTTCACCGTCCTCGGCGGGATCGCCGTCCTGGAGCTTGCCCGGCCCTGAGCCCTGGCGCCCGCGGCTCAGGGTTCAGGACTCAGCGCTCAGGGCTCAGGCTCAGGGCCTTGGATCAGGGCCTTGGGCCCGGCGGGCCTCAGGCGGCGTCCGGCACGATCACGGTCAGCGAGGTCTCCCGCAGCTCGAAGCCCAGGGCCTCGTAGACCCGGCGGGCCGGGTTGCCCTCGGAGACCACCAGGTGCACGTCGGCCAGCCCGCGCCCGGCGGCGTCCGCGACCGCCCGGCGGAGCAGGTCGGCGCCGAGGCCGCGGTAGCCGCGCCGCGGGTGGCGGAAGACCTCCGCGACCCAGGGCAGGCCGTCGCGATCGGTCAGCACGGCGGCGCCGACCACCCGGTCCTCGGCGTCCACGGCGAGCAGGCTGGACGGCAGCACCGGGCCGATGGCGTTCCCGGCCAGCAGCGGGCCGATCCGCTCGGCCAGGGCCCGGGCGTCGTCCCCGGGGAAGTGGTCCACGTGCGCCGGGTCGAAGGCGGCCCGCCACGGCTCCAGCAGCTCCTCGGGCGCGCGGTCGCAGGGCACCGCCCGCAGCCCCTCCCGCAACGGGGCCCCGGCCCAGTCGGCGGGCGGGGGATCGGCGCGCAGGTCCCGCCGGAAGGTGTGGGCGTGGCGCAGGGCCGTCGCCCCCTGCGCGAGCAGCCGCTGCCCGAGCTCGGGGCTGCCGGAGACCACCCAGCCCGCCAGCTCTGCGCGGACGTACGCCACGGCGTCCGCCGAGTCGTCCAGCACCTCCAGCAGGTCGGCCCAGGGGCGTCCCTCCCGCTCGCCCTGCTGGTACCGCAGCACCGGTGCTCCGGCGCCGTCGTGCCTGATCACCCAGTCCGTTTCGGGCATGGCCCCACCCCACTTCGCGAGAATCACGAGAATCACGAGATCGTTCGTCGGCGGCCCATGCTCACCAGAACCGGAGCGCCCCGGCAACCGGTTTTCGACCGGCCCGGCCGCCGGTCGCTCGGCCCACCGGCCCGGCCGCCGGTCGCTCAGCCCACCACCGCCGCCCGGACGCAGAGCACGTCCGGCAGGTGGGAGACCAGCAGTGACCAGGTCTCGCCCTCGTCGCGGCTGCCGTACACGTCGCCGGTCCGGTTGCCGAAGTAGATCCCGGCCGGGTCGGCGTCGTCGGTGCGCAGGGCGTCGCGCAGCACGATGCCGTAGTGGTCCTCGCCGGGCAGCCCGTCGGCCAGCTGCTGCCAGCTGGTGCCGCCGTCGGTGGTGCGGAAGACCCGGCAGCGGCGGCCGGGCGGGATCCGGTCGTCCGAGCCGCCGAGCGGGAAGAGGTAGGCGGTGTCGCCGCGGCGCGGGTGGGCGGCGACCGCGAAGCCGAACTCGGCGGGCAGGCCGTCCGCGATGGAGTGCCAGCTCCCGCCCCGGTCGTCGCTGCGGTAGACCCCGCCGTGGTTCTGCAGGTAGAGCCGGTCGGGGTGGACCGGGTCGGCGGCGATCTTGTGCACGCACTGGCCGAACTCGGGGTACTGGCGCTCCTCCGGGAAGAACTCGGCGCGCAGGCCGGTGTTGGAGGGCTCCCAGCTGTCGCCGCCGTCCTTGCTGCGGTAGACGCCGCCGCTGGAGACCGCGACCAGCAGCCGTTGCGGGTCGCGCGGGTCGGTGAGGACGGTGTGCAGGCCCTGGCCGCCGTAGCCGGCGCCCCACGCGGACCGCTGGGGGTGGTTCCAGAGCGCTTCGACCAGGGTGAAGCTCTCGCCCCCGTCGGTGGAGCGGAACAGTGCGGCGGGTTCGGTGCCCGCGTACACCACCCCGGGGGCCTCCGGCCCGGCGGGCTGGAGCTGCCAGACCCGGGTGAGCGAGGCGCCGGTCGACTCGGGGAAGCGGATCGCCGGCCGGGCCGGCTCGTGCCAGCGGGCGCCGAGGTCGTCGGAGCGCCACACCGAGGGCCCCCAGTGGCTGCTGTCGGCGCCGACCAGCAGTCTGGTGCGGCCCTCGCGGCGGTCGATCGAGACGGAGTAGATCGCGTTCATCGGGAAGTGCGGCCCGCTGAACTCCCAGTCCAGCCGGTCGCGGCTGCGGCCGAGAAAGAGGCCCTTCTCGGTTCCGACGGCCAACAGCACCTCGGTCATGTCTCACACCACCTGATCGCGAGCGGCCCCCCGCGACGCCCCCCCCGGGGCGCGGCGGACGCGACCCCACCGCCCAGTGTCCCGCCGTCCACCGGCGGTCACACCTCGCCGCGCCGCGCCCCTGAGGGGGAGGGGTGCCCCCCAGGGGGCGTCCGGAGGTGCCGGGGGATCAGCCCCGGCAGCCCTCCAGCAGCCGCAGCCACACCTCGCTGATCGTCGGGTAGGCGGGGACGGCGTGCCAGAGCCGGTCGACCGGCACCTCGCCGACCACCGCGACGGTCGCCGAGTGCAGCAGTTCGGCGACGGCCGGGCCGACCAGGCAGGCGCCGATGATCACCTGCCGGTCCAGGTCGAAGACCACCCGGGCACGGCCGCGGTAGTCGTCGGCGTAGAGCGAGGCCCCGGCGACGTTGCCGATCTCGTGGTCGACGGCCTTGACCCGCAGGTCGAGCCGCTCGGCCTCGGCCAGGGTCAGGCCGACGGCCGCGACCTCGGGTCGGGTGAACACCACCTGCGGCGCTCCGGCGAGGTCGGCGGACGCGGAGTGCGCGCCCCAGCGCGAGGTGTCCAGGGCGCGCCCTTCGGCCCGGGCAGCGATCGCCCCGCCGGTGATCCGGGCCTGGTACTTGCCCTGGTGGGTGAGCAGCGCCCGGTGGTTGACGTCCCCGGCGGCGTACAGCCACTCGCCGTCCACGCCCAGCACCGTGCAGCTGTCGTCCACGTCCAGCCAGCTGCCCGGCCGCAGTCCGACCTGCTCCAGTCCGATGTCGGCGGTGCGCGGGGCCCGGCCGGTGGCGTACAGCACCTCGTCGACGGTCAGTTGATCGCCGCCGGAGAGCGTCAGCACCGCCGGCCCGGTGGCGTCGGCGCGTTCCAGGGCCGTCACCTCGGTGCCGAAGCGGAGGTCCACGCCGGCCTCCCACAGCCCCTCGGCCACCAGCTCGCCCGCGAAGGGCTCCATCCGCGGCAACAGGGTGTCGCCGCGCACCAGCAGCACCACCTCGGAGCCGAGCGCCCGCCAGGCGGTGGCCATCTCCACGCCGACCACCCCGCCGCCGACCACCGCGAGCCGCCCGGGGACGGTCGGCGAGCCGGTCGCCTCCCGGTTGGTCCACGGGTGGGCCTCCGCCAGCCCGGGCACGGTGGCGGGCAGCACCGGGCGGCTGCCGGTGCACACGGCGACGGCGTGCCGGGCGGTGAGCACCCGCTCGGTGCCGTCCTCCGCCTCCACCGTGACGGTCCGCACGCCTGCCAGCCGACCGTGGCCGCGGACCAGCTCGATGCCGGTGTCCCGCAGCCACTGCACCTGGCCGTCGTCCTTCCAGTGCGAGGCGAAGGAGTCCCGGCGGGCCAGCACTGCCGCCGCGTCCAGCCGCCCGTCGCCGACCGCCTCCCGGGCGCCGCCCACCGCGCGGGCGTCGTCCAGCGCGGCGGCCGGGCGCAGCAGCGCCTTGCTCGGCATGCAGGCCCAGTACGAGCACTCGCCGCCGACCAGTTCGGCCTCCACGATCACCGTGCTCAGGCCCGCGGCGACGGTCCGGTCGGCCACGTTCTCGCCGGTCGGCCCGGCGCCCAGGACGATGACGTCGTACTCCCCGGTGGTGCTGCTGCTGGTCATGTCCGGTCCTCCGTGGTCTCGCGGGTCGCCCGGTCCCCGACCGGGTGCGGCGTGCGCCCCATCCTGCGACGCGGACCGGCCGGAGCACGGGCGAACACGCCAACCGTGATCAGATCGCCGCGAGTTCCGCGAGCAGCGCGGCGGTGTCGGCGGGGCGGGAGAACATCGGCCAGTGCCCGGTGGGCAGTTCGCGCAGTTCCCAGTTCGGCCCGTCCAGCCCGACGAACCACGGGTGGCCGGCCGCGATCATCTCCCGCACCCGGTCGAGCGGGAAGGAGCAGGAGACCAGGGCCTGCGGCAGGGCGGCCCCGGCGCCGGTCAGCCGGAGCCGGTCCCGGTACGAGCCGGCCGGGTGCGGGGTGACCCGGGTGCCGATCCGGGCCAGCGCGGCCCCGTCCAGGCCCTCGGTGCTGGCGCCGGAGGCGGCGATCGCGTCCCACGGCGGCATCGGCAGGCGGCCGTCGACCACCGAGGCGTCGGCGGCCTCGCGGTAGTCGGGCTGCCAGAGGTCGTAGAGCGAACCGCCGTCCGCCATCGGCCCGCTGTCCAGGTAGACCACCCGCCGGATCCGCTCCGGCATCCGGTCCGCGACCCCGCCGACCGGGGCACAGGCGCCGCTGTGCGCGACCAGCACCACGTCCCACAGGTCCTCGCGTACCAGCAGGTCGGCGAGGTCCGCGATGTGCTCCTCCAGCCCGAAGTCGCCCTGCTCGCCGGCCCGTTCGGCGAGCCCGGGCAGGCTCACCGGGTGGACCCGGTGCCCGGCCGCGCGCAGCGGCGCGGCCACCTCGTCCCAGGCCCAGGCGCCGAGCCAGAATCCGGGAACCAGTACGAAGGTGCTCATGGTGGACCGTCCTTCCGCGGTGGGGACCCCCGTCACCCGCGACTCTAGGAGCGGATCGGGGCGGAGCCCACCGGATGACCCGGCCCGGGAGGGGCGTCCCCGGCGGAACACCCGGAGAGCCGCAGCTCCCCGGGCCTCCGGACGGCCCAGGACCCAGGGCCCGGAGATCAGGCCTGGCCCTCGGCCGCCTGCTCCTCCGCCACCTTGCGCTTGACCTCGGTCATGTCCAGCTCGCGGGCCTGGCCGATCAGGTCCTCGAACACCGGCTCCGGCAGCGCCCCGGCCTGGGAGAAGATCAGCACGCCCTCGCGGATGATCGCCAGCGTGGGGATCGACTGGATGCCGAACGCGGCGGCCAGCTCCTGCTGGGCCTCGGTGTCGACCTTGGCGAAGACGAGGTCCGAGTGGCGCTCCGCGGCCTTCTCGTACACCGGGGAGAACTGGCGGCACGGCCCGCACCACCCGGCCCAGAAGTCGATCAGGACGAAGTCCTTGCCCTCCGGGCCCGGGACGATGTCGTCGAAGTTCTCCTTGGTCAGCTCGACCGTGTTGCTCATCTCGCGGGTCCTTCCCTTCCGAAGGTGCCGGTACGGATCATGCGCCCGGGACAACGGTGATGCCCGCCGGGGTATTCCGGGCCCGGCCGGTATTGAGCATCGGGCGGCCACCGTCCGTACTGAGGGGTGTCCAGTCCGTTCACCGACGCGGGAGGCTCCCCATGCGCAGCACCCCACCCCGCACCCGCCGGGCCGTCGTGCTCGCCGCCTCCGGCCTCGCCGCGGCGGCCCTGGTCGCCGGCTGCGGGTCCTCCGGATCGAGCAAGTCGAGTGCGCCGAGCCCGTCGAGCAGCTCCAGCGCCCCGGCCGCCGCCACCCTCCGGACCGCCGACGACCCCAAGCTCGGCACCGTAGTCACCGACAGCGCGGGCTTCACGCTCTACCGCTTCGACCAGGACCAGAGCAACCCCTCGGACTCGTACTGCAACGGTAACTGCGCCACCCTGTGGCCGCCCGAGCACGCCAACGGCGACATCACGGCCAAGGGCATCGACAGCAAGCTGGTCGGCAGCTTCACCCGCGACGACGGCACCAAGCAGGTCACCGTCAACGGCTGGCCCGTCTACCGCTACTCGCCGGACGCCAAGCCCGGCGACACCAAGGGCGAGGGCGTGGCCGGCCAGTGGTTCGCGGTGACCCCGACCGGCGGCAAGGCGATGCCGAGCGGCACCCCGGCACCCGCCACCCCGGCGCCGAGCACCCCCACCCCGACGCCCACCCCGCCGTCGTCGGGCTACTGACCGACCGCTGACCACCGCTGACCACCGCCCTCGACCGGGAGGCCCGGGTGCGCAACCATGAAGTGGTGACCGAGGAGCACCCCGCCGCACACGGCCAGGGGGCCGCGGACGAGGAGCTGATGCGGGCCCTGTACCGCGAGCATGCCGGACCGCTGTTCGGCTTCGTGCTCCACCTGGTCGCCGGGGACCGGCAGCGTGCCGAGGACGTCGTCCAGGAGACCCTGGTCCGGGCCTGGCGCAACATCCACCGGCTCGACCCGCAGGCCGGTTCGCTGCGCCCCTGGCTGGTCACCGTGGCCCGCCGGATCGTGATCGACGGCCACCGCAGTGCCGGCGCCCGCCCGCGCGAGGTGGAGGCGGCGGCCCTGGAGCAGCTGCCCGCCGAGGACGAGATCGACCGGGCGCTGCGGATGATGACCGTCGCCGACGCGCTCGCCGACCTCTCGCCCGCCCACCGGGAGATCATCGTCGAGACCTACCTCAAGGGCCGCACCGCCAAGGAGGCGGCCGCCGTCCTCGGCATCCCGGCCGGGACCGTCCGGTCGAGGGTGTTCTACGCACTGCGCTCGCTCCGGCTCGCGCTGGAGGAACGGGGAGTGACATCGTGACCGAGCGGCCCGACCTCCGCCCCGGCCCGTCCGGTGGCCCCGAGCACCTGGACGTCGCGTCGTACGTCCTCGGCCTGCTGGAGCCCGCCGAGCGCGCGGCCTTCGAGCGGCACCTGGCGGACTGCCCGCAGTGCACCGGGCAGGTCGGCGAACTGGGCTTCGTGGAGCCGATGCTGGGCGCGTACGTGGCGTCGGCGCGGGCCGCCGGGCTGGACCCGGCCGACTTCGCGCCGGCACCGGACGGGCGGCTCCTGGACCGGCTGGTCGCCGAGGTCGCGGCCGGCCGTCGGCGTGGCCGGGTGCGGCGGCTGGTGCTCGCCCTGGCCGCGACCGCGATGGTCGCGGCCGGCCCGGCCGTCACGGCCGCGGTGCTCACCGCGGAGACCACGCCCGCCGTGGTCGCCGTCGCCGAGCAGTTCAGCGCCAGCGACCCGGCCACCGGGGCCAAGGCCACCGTCGGCGTCGACGGCACCACCTGGGGCAGCCGGGTCAGCCTGCAACTCTCCGGCGTACAGGGCCCGTTGACCTGCCGCCTGGTCGCCGTCTCGCACGGCGGCGAGCACCAGACCGTCACCACCTGGTACGTCCCGGCGGACGGCTACGGCGAACCCGACGCCCCGGGCGTGCTGCGCACCACCGGCGGGGCGGCCATGCAGCCGGGCGCCATCGACCACTTCGAGGTGCGGGTCCAGAACTCCGACGCCCTGCTGGTCTCCGTCCCCGCGCACCGATCGTGACCGCGCACCCGGGGTGGCCGCGCACCGATCGTGACCGCGCACCCGGGGTAGCCGCGCACCGATCGTGACCGGGCAGGACCGGTTCAGCCCGGAAGGTGCAGCACGACGTACCCCATCAGCCGCCGCACCCGGGCCGCGCCCAGGTGGGCGGGCCAGTACGGGTTGGGCTCGCCGCCACCGGTCATGTGCTCCCGCCGCCAGGTCCGGCCCCAGCCGACCCGCAGCTCCTGCTGGAAGCTGTGCCACCGGCCGCACGGGCACGGCACCAGCACCCGGGCGCAGGTGCGGCACAGTTCGGCCCGGTCGTGGCCGGTCGACACCTCCACCGCGGGCCCTTCCTCCCCGCAGGCCGGGCAGCCGGGCAGTTCGGCCCCGTCCAGCAGCGCGTTCTGCCGTCGGACGTAGTCGGGCAGGCGCAACGCCGGGTGCAGGAAGGGGTCGTGGCGCCAGGCGTCGTTCGGTGAGGTCCACCAGGGCTGGTTCCACCACACCGGCGTCGCCGCCCGGCGGCCGTCCCGCTTCTCGGCCCGCCGCTGCGCCGCGTACTGCTCCGCCCGGGCCAGCCACAGCTGCCGCGCCTCGTGCAGTTCCTCCACCGCCCGCACCAGGGACTCCGGGTCGGCCTCCAGGTGCCGGGGCATCCGGGCGCTGAGCGTCAGGTGGTGGTAGGTCGCCCGCAGGCCGTACGGGGCGAAGCCGGTCAGGCAGGTGCGCAGGGCGCTGTGGCGCCGGTGGACGGGCAGCGCGGCGTCGAGGACCAGGGCCCGGTGGGTGTGGAAGCTGGTCACGGCGCCGGCTCCTCGCCGTCCTCGGGGGTGACCGCCCCTGGAGCCGGAACCGGCACCGGGGGCGGCGGTGTCATCCGGCGATCATGCCGCAGACCCGGGCCGGGCGGCGAGCGGATTCACGCCGCCGCCGGGCGGGGTCAGCGCGGTCCGCCCCGGGCGGCGTCCGCCGCGATCGCCGCCAGCACCCGCCCGCAGCGCCGGACGAAGGCGTGCTGGAGGAGCGGGAACAGCGGGCCGACCAGCCGGGCCCACCAGGCGACCGGCCGGCTGAACGCGGTGACGCCGAACCAGACCGTCCCGTCGGGCGCCAGCTCGACCAGGAAGGTCTCCTCGCCCCGGCCGAGGTGTCCGGGCCTGGTCCCGTAGGTGAAGCCGTACCGGTCCGGGCCGTCGACGGCGGCCAGCACCCGGTTGGGCGCGCCCGCCCGCAGCGGACCGACGCCGATCGCGCAGCGGACGGCGACGCCCGGGGCCGCCCGGTCGGCCTCCGCGTCGATCCGGACGCCGGCCAGCCGGTGCATCCGCCAGCCGAGCAGCGCGGCCCCGGCGACCTCCAGGGCGGCGCGTCCGTGGCCGATCGGGGCCCGGTGCCGCAGGTGGTGGTAGCCGGCGGGCAGCTCGCCGGTGCGGCTGGCGCCCTGCTCGGGGTAGCTGTAGTCGGCTCCGGGGTGACCGGGGTCGGTCCCGAGGTGGCTGCGGTCGTTCATCGGGCGTCCTCCGCGGTGGTGATCCGGCGCCAGGCGAGGAGCGCGCAGAGCGCGAAGCCGAGCGCGTTGCCGAGGCCGTGGGTGGCGGCCATCCAGGCCAGGGTGGGGTGGGGGAGCCCGGCGGCCCGGCCGAGCGCCCACCACAGGGCGAGCAGCATGGTGAGGGCCAGCACGCCCGAGGAGACGGTGAGCAGTCCGGCGGTGACCGGGTCGGCCGCGCGGGGGCGCAGGTCGCGCCAGCTGACCAGGCCGACCAGCCACATCCCGGTGCTGAGGACGACCGCCCCGGCGAACTGCCACCAGTTGCCGAGGAAGTACCCGGCGAGCACCAGCAGGGTGCCGGCCGGGACGCTGAGCGCCGCGCAGCGGGCCGCCGCGGAGCCGGGCGCCGAGGCGCGGCAGACCAGTCCGGCGACCAGCGCGGCGGTGAATCCGGCGTAGTGGAAGTGCGGGACGGTCAGTGCCAGGATGTGCGGTTCGAAGCCGAACAGCGGGTAGCCGGAGCGTTCGGCGACCAGCGCGACCCCGGCCACCGAGGGCGCGGCGAGTGCGGTGAGCACGGCGATCTCGGCGGGGGCGAGCGAGCGGGTGCGGGCCAGTCGCCGGGGCGCGTGCAGGGCGACGGCCAGGGTGCCGAGGGCGTAGAGGACGGCGGTGGCGGTGGCGAGGCCGCCGCGGGGCAGCCAGAGCGACAGTGCCCCGGGGACGGCGGCGAGCGGCCAGAGCCGGCGGATCCGGGCCAGCCCGGGTTCGTCGACCAGGGCCAGGCCGAGCGGCAGGACGGCGCCCATGCCGAGCAGGACCAGCAGGTCGACCAGTTCGGTCGTGCCCTTGTCCATGGCGGGCACACCCCCTCTTGAACGCGTTCAAATACCCTTCGTCCGCGACTCTACGTCGCCGAGTTGAACATGTTCAACCTGACCCCCGGGCCGGCTGGCCTGGTGATCACGCTGGGTGCGGCGCACTCTGGAGGAGTAACCGATGGAGGTGATCCGCCATGCAGACTCTGGTCGGTTGGCACATCGAGATGGAGTTCCGCGAGGAGGGCGCGCGGACGACCGCCGCCGCCCTGCTGCGGCTCGGCGACGGGACGGAGGTGCGGGCCCACGGCTACAGCAGCCGCCACCCCTCCGACCCGGAACAGCTGCGGGTGGGCGAGGAGATCGCGGGCGCCCGCGCGCTCAACGACCTGGCCTCGCAGCTGCTCACCAAGGCCCACGGCGAGATCCAGGACGTCAGCCCGGTCCCGACCCACCCGCTCTCGTGACCGCCCCGCACCCGGACGGCGGCCAAGGCCAGGCCGGACGGGACCCGAACCGGCCGCGCATCCCGCTGATCTGCCCGCGCTGCGGCCACGAGCAGCGGGTCGTCCCCGGCGGCCCCGAGCGGGCGGTCAGGGTCGTGCACCTGGGGACCGGCCGGGAGGCCTGCGAACCGGGGGACCTGGCCCGGGCCCCGGACGACGGGGCCTGACCCGCGACGCCCCGAACGCCGGCGCCGGAAACGCCGAGCGCCGGGCCCGTTCCCACGGATCCCGGCACTCGACGCGCTCCGGGGTGCCCGAAGCCCTTCCGCGCCGCTCAGTTGACGCAGTACGTCCCCGGCGGGCGCCACTCCGGCCCGACCAGCCGCTGCTCCAGCTCGTTCGGCGTGATCCGGATCCCGACCGTCCCGGACAGCCCGACCCGGAACCGACTCCGGGCCAGCGTGAGCAGGGCCGTCAGGCCGTACTTGTTGATCAGTGAGGTGCGGTAGCGCGCGGTCGCGTCGGCGTCGCAGAGCCGGGCGCGGGCCGGGAGCCGTCGGCCGGTGGGCCGCCCGTGGGCGTCGCAGGGGCCGATCAGCACCCGGGGGTGGCGGCGGATCCGTTCGGCCTCACCGGAGTGGGCCGGGGTCCAGACGCCGAGCGCCCGGCCGTCCGCGACCACCCACAGCTGGGTGTCCAGTCGGCTGCCGTCGTCGCCGAAGGTGGTCAGCAGGAGGTACTTGCTGTCGGCGAGCCGGTCGGTGGGGTCGTGCATGATCTCCTCCCTCGCACAGGGGGGGCGGGGTCAGTGGTGACCGTGGCCCTCGCCCTCGGTGATCTCGCGGTGCTCGCGGTGCTCGTGGTGCTCGTGGTGCTCGCGGTACTCCTCGGCGGTGGGCTTCCCGATCCGCGCGTGCTCGCCGTGGAACCCGCGGGACAGCCGCACGCGGGTGCGGGTGAGCGCGCCCGCCGGCCGGGCCACTCCATTCTCGTCGACCGCGGGCGGCAGTTCGAGGGGGCGGGGCTGCTCGTGTGCGGTGAGCCGGTGCAGTTCGGCGGGCGCGAGCCCGGCGTGCACCTCGGTGAACTCGCCGTGCGGCAGCCGCTTGACGACGCCGGTCTCCCGGCCGTGCAGCACCTTGTCGCGGTCCCGCCGTTGCAGGCCCAGGCACCAGCGCTTGGTGACCACGAAGACGGCCACCGGGACGACGAAGAAGCCGATCCGTACGGCGTAGGTGATGGCGTTGAGCGACAGGTGCAGATGGGTGGCGATGAGGTCGTTGCCGCCGCCCGCGAGCATCACCAGGTAGACGCTGATCCAGGCCGCGCCGAGGGCGGTGCGGACCGGCGCGTTGCGCGGCCGGTCGAGCAGGTGGTGCTCGCGGGCGTCGTTCGTCACCCAGCCCTCGACGAACGGGTAGACCGCGATCGCGCCGAGGATCACCGGGAACAGCGTGAACGGGATCAGCACCCCGAGGTTGAGGGTGTGCCCCCACAGGCCGACCTCCCAGCCCGGCATCACCCGGATCAGGCCCTCGGCGAAGCCCATGTACCAGTCGGGCTGGGCGTCGGTGGAGACCTGGTCCGGACGGTACGGGCCGTACGCCCAGATCGGGTTGATCGTGGCGATCGCCGACATCAGGGCGACGATCCCGAAGACCAGGAAGAAGAAGCCGCCGGCCTTCGCCATGTAGACCGGCATCAGCGGCATGCCGACGACGTTCTTCTCGGTCCTGCCGGGGCCCGCCCACTGCGTGTGCTTGTGGTAGAAGACCAGGATCAGGTGCGCCATCAGCAGCCCGAGCATGATGCCGGGCACGAGCAGCACGTGGACGGTGAAGAACCTCGGGATGATGTCGTGCCCGGGGAACTCCCCGCCGAACAGGAACATCTGGATGTAGGTGCCGACCAGCGGCACGGCCAGCACCACGCCCTCGATGAACCGGATGCCGGTGCCGGAGAGCAGGTCGTCCGGGAGCGAGTAGCCGAAGAAGCCGTCCAGCATGCCGAGGAACAGCAGCAGGAAGCCGAAGACCCAGTTGACCTCGCGCGGCTTGCGGAACGCACCGGTGAAGAACACCCGCATCATGTGCACGAACATCGCCGCGACGAAGACGATCGCCGCCCAGTGGTGGATCTGCCGGATCAGCAGCCCGCCGCGGACCTCGAAGCTGATGTCCACGGTGGAGGCGTAGGCCTCGGACATCCGGATGCCCTTGAGCGGGACGTACGAGCCGCTGTAGACCACCTCGCCCATGCTCGGCTTGAAGAACAGGGTCAGCCAGACGCCGGTCAGGATGATGATCAGGAAGGTGTAGAGGCAGATCTCGCCCAGCATGAAGGACCAGTGGTCCGGGAAGATCTTGCGCAGGTTGGCCCTGGCGAGGGAGTGGATCCCCAGTCGGCCGTCCGCCCAGTCGGCGGCCCGCTGCCCCCGCCCTGGGTTCTGATTCCGGGTCATGTGCACGCACCTCGGTCCGAAGGAAACGGGGATCAGTCCCCGCTTCGTACGGACGCCACCATAATCGGGGACTGATCCCCACTTCTACCCGGGGCCCCTTCCGCCGCGGCTCGCCGCTCCCGGACGGCCCGTTCGGAAACGGTGGACGGCGCGTCCCGGAAACGGTGAACGGCGCGTCCCGGAAACGGCGAACGGCCCCTCCGGAAACGGCGAACGGCCCGCCCGGTGTCGTGGAAGACACCGGACGGGCCGCATGCGCACCCGAGTCACCCCGTGGGGCCCCGCGAGGGTCAGTGCACCAGCACCGGCACCTCGTCGCTCTTCGCCGCACCCGAGCCGGCACCCGTGGTGTCGGGGCGACCGGCGTTGATGAAGGTGAAGGCGACGGCGGCGGCCGCCACCAGGATCCCGAAGGACACCCAGATCGCGGTCGAGAAGCCGTGCACCATGCCCTGGAACTGCACGAGCTTGGCGGCCTCCGGGCTGGCCGCGGTGGCCAGCGAGGTGGCGTGCGAGGTCAGCCAGCTGGTGGTGGCGCTGGCCGCGATGGTGTTCAGCAGCGCGGTGCCGATGGCGCCGCCGACCTGCTGCGAGGTGTTGACCATGGCCGAGGCCACGCCCGCGTCACGCGGCTGGACGCCGTAGGTCGCGAGGCTCATGGCCGGCATGAAGGCGGTGCCCATGCCGAGGCCCATCAGGACCAGGCCGGGCAGGATCAGCGCCGGGTACGAGGTGTCCAGGCCGATGTGGGTCAGCAGGAACATGCCGACCGAGGCGGTCAGGAAGCCGGGCGCCATCAGGTAGCGCGCCGGGACGCGGGTCATCAGCCGGGCGCCGATCTGGGTCGAGCCGGTGATCATGCCCGCCACCATCGGCAGGAAGGCGACGCCGGTCAGCACCGGGCTGTAGCCGCGCACGACCTGGAGGTAGTAGGTCAGGAAGAGGAACAGACCGAACATGCCGATCACGGCCATGCCCAGCGACAGGTAGACCCCACCCCGGTTGCGGTTGAGCACCACGCGCAGCGGCAGCAGCGGGGCGGCGACCGCGCGCTCCACGATCACGAAGGCGGTCAGCAGTACGACGGCCGCGGCGAACAGCGCCAGGGTGCTGCCGGCGGTCCAGCCGCTGGACTCGGCGCGGGTGAAGCCGTACACCAGCGAGACCAGGCCGGTGGTCACCAGCACCACGCCGGGGATGTCCAGCTTGTTGCGGTTGCGGCCCCCGACGGGCTCGCTGATCACCAGGACGGCGCCGGCGATGGCCGCGATGGCGAACGGGATGTTGACGTAGAAGGTCCAGCGCCAGTTCAGGTACTCGGTCAGCGCGCCGCCGAGGATCAGACCGATGGCGCCACCGCCACCGGCGATCGCCCCGTAGATGCCGAAGGCCTTGGCGCGCTCCTTGGCCTCGGTGAAGGTCACGGCGAGCAGCGACAGCGCGGCCGGGGCGAGCAGCGCGCCGAACACGCCCTGGAGGGCGCGGGCGCCGAGCAGCATCGCGGTGTTGACCGCCATGCCGCCGAGCGCGGAGGCGAGGGCGAAGCCGGTCAGACCGACGATGAAGGTCCGCTTGCGGCCCCAGAGGTCCGCGATCCGGCCGCCGAACAGCAGCAGGCCGCCGAAGGCCAGCGCGTAGGCGGTGATCACCCACTGGCGGTTGCCGTCGGATATGCCCAGGTCGGTCTGGGCGGACGGCAGGGCGATGTTCACGATGGTGGCGTCGAGGACGACCATCAGCTGGGCCAGGCCGATGAAGATCAGCGCCTTCCAGCGCCTGGGATCGGGGATCGTCGCCGGAGCGGCGTCGGTCTGAGACATGGGGGTACCCATTTCACGGTGCGTGGTGTGCGAGAACGGTCAACTGCCGTACGGGAACGGCAGGTTGCCGTACGGGTGCGAGGGCGCGCGGACGCGCCCGGAGGCGACTCCGGTCAGTCGCGCGGAAGGTGGGGTGCGAGGGGGGTCGGATCGGCTCGGATCAGGATCGGATCAGTGGTTGGGTCCAGGTGGTCGGTCAGTGCCGAGGGCGGAAGTCCTCGAAGGTCGCGGCCCGGCCGGGCAGCGCCGAGCGGGCCGGCGCGCGCAGGCCGTCCAGGAACAGCTGCAGGTGGCGGTGGACGAAGTCGTCGAGCAGCTGGCAGGAGGTGCCCGGCAGCGGCCGGGTCAGCTGGCTCATCGCGACGAACAGGTCCCCGTGGTCGACGTCCGGCCGGAGCTCGCCGGTGGCCCGGGCGCGCTCCATCAGTCCGCTCACGGCGGACCGCAGGCGCTCCCGCGTCTCGGTCAACTCCGGGTCGTCCGGATCGACGGTGCTGGTGAAGACGGCGCAGAGCCCGCCGACCTTCTCCGCCACGGTCGCGTGCACGAACCGCTGCAGAGCGTCGAACGGACCGCCGCCCACTCCCGCGTCCGCCTCGGCCGTCGCCGTCTCGGCGAGGGCCAGGATGCGGTTCTTGACGAGCAGCGCCACTTCCTGGATCAGCGCCGCGCGGTCCGGGAAGTTCCGGTACAGCGTGGCATTGCCGACCCCCGCCCGCTTCGCGATCTCGTCCAGCGGCACCTCGGCACCGTGCTCGACGAACGCGTCCCGGGCCGCCAGTACGATCCGCTCCCGGTTCCGGCTCGCGTCCGCACGCAACTTCGGCGTGCGCACACTCCCCGCGGAACGGGCCGGCTCTGCGGCGACGGTGGTCATGGCGACGTGCTCCTCCAGAATACCGGGGAAGTTCTCCCCGCTTTCTCCAACGTACTCGCAAACGGGGAATCTGTCCCCGCAATTTCCTCCCATGCTGTGACCTGCGTCACGTTTACGGTTCCCGCCCGCCGATCTCCTCGTTGTCCGATCGGACAACCAGGCGGCGGAGGAGGACCCGTGAGCGTGATCCCTGGACGCCCGCAGATGGTGCCCGAGGAGTTCGAGGAGCTCGCGCGTCTCGCCCCCCGGGCGGTCGAAGGAATCCGGCTGGAGTTCCTCGGCGGGCGGCTGGTGGTCCAGCCCCGACCCGACGGCAACCACGGACGGGTGGTCGAGTGGCTGGTGCGCAGGTGCCTGCACGTGCGGCCGGAACAGTTCCTGCACAGCCACGGCCTGAAGGTGCAGGCGCTCCGGGACGGGCGGGCGCACCCTGACGGCGTCCTGGCGCCCTCGGAGGCCTTCGCCGGCCTCGGTGCGTGGGCGGAGGCCGAGGAGGTGCTGATGGTCTTCGAGGTCACTGACGACGATGCGGACGCCGACCACCGGGCCCGCGTCGAGAAGCCGCGTGCCTACGCCGAGGCCGGCATCCCCGTCTACCTGCTGATCGATCGCGACTCCGCCGAAGCCGTCGTCCACAGCCGGCCGGGCGGCGTTCGCTACGAAACCGTCCGGACCTTCGCCTTCGGCAAGAGCGTCCGCCTTCCCGACCCGGTCGGCATCGTCCTCGACACCGAGCCGCTCAAGAACTGGGTGCGCTGAGCCCGGCCGTGCCTTCCCGGGCGGGCTGCTCCGCCCGCCCTAGGCTGTGGGCGTCCCGGGTGTCCCGGGCGTCCCGGGCGGCCGGTGGGCCGCGGGAGTCGGGAGGGGCCCGGCGGCCGGGTGGGCGAGGAGGTCCGCGATGGGCAGCGAGGAGACGACCGCCAAGGTGCGCTGCGTGGCGGCCGTTCCGTGCTGGGTGAGCCTGATGGCCCGGGACCTGGAGAGCGCCACGGGGTTCTACGGTCCGCTGCTGGGTTGGGAGTTCGAGCCCGGCCCGGAGCGCTTCGGCCCTTACGTGCACGCGGTGACCGGCGGGGAGGCGGTGGCCGGGCTGGGGGTGGCGGGCCTGGGGGCGGTACCGCTTGCCTGGACCAGTTACTTCGGGACGGAGAGCGCCGACGCCGCCGCCGACGCCGTGCGCGAGCGCGGCGCGACCCTGGCGGTCGGCCCGCTGGCCTTCGACGCCGGGCGGGTGGCCTTCGCGGCGGACCCGGCCGGGGCGGTGTTCGGCATCTGGGAGGGCCCGCCGGGCCGGGCCCGGCGGCTGGACGTGCCGGGAGCGCCGGTCTGGATCGAGCTGCGCACCCCGGACCCCTTCGCGGCGGCGCTGTTCTACGGCGAGGTGTTCCGCTGGGACGGCCGGGACCCGGAGCGCTTCGAGGTCCGCTGGGAGCACGACCGGGTGGTGCTGCGCGCGGAGGGGCACAGCGTCGCGGCGCTGGCCAAGGAGCAGGCGGGCGGACCGGCGGGCCCGCCGCCGCACTGGGAGGTCTCCTTCGCCGTCCCGGACACCGACCGGGCGGTGGCGCGGGCGGTTGAGCTGGGCGGGGCGGGGATCGGACCGGTCTTCGACTCCCCGTACGGCCGGGTGGCCCGGCTGCGGGACCGTGACGGCGCCCGCTTCGCGGTGATCAGCCCGAAGAGCTGACCGGCCTCAGCCCGCGGGGCCGCTGCCCGCCTGTTCGGTACCCGCTGGTTCGGCGCCCGCCGGTTCGGTGCCCGTGGCTTCGGCGCCCGCTGGTTCGGTGCCGCTCGCCTCGGTGTCCGCCCGCTGGGCCCGGAGCCGTTCGCCGAGCTCCGCGCGGGTCGCTGCGGGCAGGGCCTTGCGGGCGGCCGGGAAGACCGTCTTCTCCTCGCCGGTGAGGTGCCGCCGGAGGGTGTCGCCGAGGCCGTGCAGGAGGGTGTCGAAGGCCGGGTCGTCCGGGCCGAGTCCTTGCAGGTCGGCGAGGTACTGCCCGATCGCGAGGTGGTCGTGGATGCTGCTGAACACCAGGGCCCCGCCCTCGGGCACGTCGTGCTGGACGAGCGGGAAGAGGTGCTCCTCCTCGGCGGCGCAGTGGCTGAACAGCAGGTCGGTCAGCCTGCTGACCAGCTCGCCGCGCTCGGCCGAGCCGGCCGGCGCCGCCTCGGCGCGGTCGAGCAGGTCGGTGGCCGCCTTGTGGTCGGCGGTGAACTCGCCGAGGATGTCCGGCCTGCGGCTCATGGCGTGCCCGCCTCTCGTCCGGGATCAGGACTCGCCCCCCGTACTGTCCAGTATCCGGCGCCGCCGCGCGGAACCCCGGTCCGGGCCGCTGCTGGGTGCGGGTTCCGCGGGGAGATCCCTGCTCAGCCGCCGTCCCGCCGCCCGGTGAGGGCCAGCAGCCGGGTCTGCGGGGCGGCGTCCGAGGGGACCGGCAGCGGCGGGTCGAAGAGTCCGCTGCCGGAGAGGTCGCCGTAGCCGCCGATCTCGCCGAGCGCGAAGTCCACCAGGCCGGCCGGGAGCCGGGTACGGGTGCCGATGCCCTCGGCGAGGTCCCAGGCGTGGACGACCAGGTCGGTGGTGAGCTGGTCCAGGTAGTACTGCCCGGAGACGTCCGCGAAGGAGAGGTGGACGGTGAGTTCGGTGGCGCCGGGCACGTCCCAGGCCTGCCGGGCGGCTTCGGCGGCGGAGTTCCAGGCGGCGACCGGGTCGTCGCCGAGCACGTCGCCGTCGTAGCGGCCGCCGACCTCGGCGATGGTGGCGCCCATCAGCAGGTCGGGGACCCAGAGCTGCTCGCCGGTGAGGTGGTTGACCAGGTCCCGCACCGTCCAGTCGGCGCACGGGGTGGGGGAGTCCCAATGGCCGGGGGCGATCAGCCGGACCCGTTCGTCGAAGGCGGCGAGCGCCTCGGGGTAGGGCGTGCCGGGCCGGTCGGCCGGCGGGCGTTGCCTGCGGTGAGCCATGTCTCCACCCTGCCCCGGCCCCGGTGGGGTGCGCGAGTCGTCCATGCACCGTCAGTTGTTCAAATTCGAACTCCAAGGTACGGTCGAGGAGTGGCCGGTTCAAATTTGAACAAAAGGCGCGGCGTGTCCCACCCCGCCCGGCCGCATCACCACACACACCCCTACGACCGACCCCGATCGATGGAGACGCGCATGCCGAGCAGCAGCCCGAGCACGACCGCCGCCACCAGTCCCACCAGCCCCGCCGCCCGCTCCGCACGGGGCGGCTCCGGGTCCGCGACGACCTCCCCGCACGCCTACGACGCCGGACTCCTGCTCCTGCGCCTGGTGCTCGGCCTGACCATGGCCGCGCACGGCAGTCAGAAGCTGTTCGGCTGGTTCGGGGGCGGCGGGATCGACGGCACCGGTCAGTTCTTCACCATGAGCGGTTACCCGGCCGGCAACGCCATGGCCGTGGTGGCCGGCCTGACCGAGGTCCTGGGCGGACTCGGCCTCGCCGTCGGCCTGCTGACCCCGCTGGCGGGCGCCGCGATCGTCGGCACGATGGTCAACGCGATCGCCGTCACCTGGGGCGGCGGCTTCTTCGCCCCGAAGGGCAGCGAGTACGAGCTGCTGCTGACGGCGGGCGCCGCCGCCCTGGCGCTGACCGGCCCGGGCCGCTACGCGGTGGACCGCTTCCTGCCGGTGTTGAAGGCGCACCGCCTGGCGTACGGCGCGGCTGCCGTGCTGGTCGGCCTGGTGACGGCCGGAGTGATCCTGCTGCTGCGCAAGTAGCCGCCCGGCAGTGGCCCAACTCGCTTTTCCGGAAGCCGTGCTGACGAACCGTCGGCACGGCTTCCGGCGTTCCGGCGTCCCGGTGTCCGGCGTTTCCGGGGGCACTGCGCGCGGCTACTCGCCGATCCGCACCAGCGCCAGGGTGATGTTGTCCGGACCGCCCGCCTCGACGGCCGCCTTCCACAGCTCGAAGGCGGCCCTGCCGTCGGCCCGGTCGGAGGGCCCGTCCGCGCGGGCGAGCAGTCCGGCGAGCTCCTCCTCGGGCACCGGGTCGGTCAGGCCGTCGCTGCACACCAGGTAGCGGTCGCCGGCGGCGAGCGGCGAGACCCGTACGTGCGGTTCGACGAAGGTGAGCCCGAGCGAGCCGCCCAGGGTCTGGGTGACCAGCGGGGTGGTGCGCTGTCCGGGCGGCAGCGGCGGGCTGTCGTCCACGCTCACCCGCTCCAGGCTCACCCGCTCCGGGGCCTCCCGCTCCGGGTCCTCCCGCGCCGAGGTCCCCCGCTCCGGGCTCGACCGCTCCGGGGGCGACGGCTCCGGCCCGCCACTGCTGATCCGGTAGACCCGGCTGTCGCCGACGTTGAAGACCACGGCCCGGTCGGGCAGCAGCACCAGCCCGGCGACCGTCGTCCCCATCGCGGCCAGCTCCGGCTCCCCGGCGGCGGCCGCGTAGACCGCCCGGTTGCACTCCTGGAGCTCCGCCCGGACGGCCTCCTCGCCGTCCAGTCCGCCCCCGGCGGCGGCGAGCCGGCGGGCGACCAGGGCGCTGGCCACCTCGCCGCCGGGGTGGCCGCCGAGGCCGTCGGTCACGGCGACCACGCAGGGCGGGCCGAGCGGGAAGAGCAGGGTCTGCGGGTTGGTGGTCACGGTGGCGCAGAGCGTCCACGGGCCGATCGTGAGGCTGTCCTCGTTGTGCTCCCGCACCAGGCCCTCGTGGCTCAGTGCGCTCACCGCGATGTACGGCGCCATCGGTTCGCCGTCCTTCCGCGGGCTCCGGCGGTTGCCGGGGCCCGCCTTCCATTGTCGGCGGGAAGCGCGGGAATAACGATCCGCGCCTGCGTGCTAGGGTGGTTGAAAGTTGAACGACTTGGACCTCCTGGAGTGTGGTGAGCAGCATGCAGTTCGGAATCTTCACCGTCGGCGACGTCACCCCCGACCCGACCACCGGACGCACCCCGAGCGAGCACGAGCGGATCAAGGCGATGGTGGCCATCGCGCGCAAGGCCGAGGAAGTGGGCCTGGACGTCTTCGCGACCGGCGAGCACCACAACCCGCCGTTCGTCCCGTCCTCGCCGACGACCATGCTCGGCTACATCGCCGCGCAGACGGACCGGATCATCCTCTCGACCTCGACCACGCTGATCACCACCAACGACCCGGTGAAGATCGCCGAGGACTTCGCGATGCTCCAGCACCTCGCCGACGGCCGGGTGGACCTCATGATGGGCCGCGGCAACACCGGCCCGGTGTACCCGTGGTTCGGCAAGGACATCCGCCAGGGCATCCCGCTCGCGGTCGAGAACTACGCGCTGCTGCACCAGCTGTGGCGCGAGGAGGTCGTCGACTGGCAGGGCCGCTTCCGCACCCCGCTGCAGTCCTTCACCTCCACCCCGCGCCCGCTGGACGACGTCCCGCCGTTCGTCTGGCACGGCTCGATCCGCAGCCCGGAGATCGCCGAACAGGCCGCCTACTACGGGGACGGCTTCTTCGCGAACAACATCTTCTGGCCCAAGGAGCACTTCCAGAAGCTGATCGACCTCTACCGCGAGCGCTACGCCCACTACGGGCACGGCACCCCCGAGCAGGCGGTCGTCGGCCTCGGCGGCCAGCTGTTCATGCGGAAGAACTCCCAGGACGCGGTCCGCGAGTTCCGTCCGTACTTCGACAACGCGCCGGTGTACGGGCACGGGCCCTCGCTGGAGGAGTTCACCGAGCAGACCCCACTGACCGTCGGCAGCCCGCAGGAGGTCATCGAGAAGACGCTGACCTTCCGCGAGACCTTCGGCGACTACCAGCGCCAGCTGTTCCTGATGGACCACGCCGGCCTGCCGCTCAAGACCGTGCTGGAGCAGCTGGACCTGCTGGGCGAGGAGGTCGTGCCGGTGCTGCGCGAGGAGTTCGCCAAGGGCCGTCCGGCCGAGGTCCCGGACGGGCCGACCCACGCCGCGCTGGTCGCGGCCCGTGACAAGGAGACCGTGGAGGTGGCCGAGTGACCGCGTTCAAGCTGGCCGTGGTGAGCGCCGGCCTCAGCAAGCCGTCCTCGACGCGGCTGCTGGCCGACCGGCTCGCCGAGTCGACCGTGCGCCGGCTCGCCCTGGAGGGGCGGGAGGTCGAGGTCACCGTGGTCGAGTTGCGCGACCTCGCCGTGGACATCGCCAACAACTTCGTCACCGGCTTCCCGGCCGCCGCGCTGCGCGGGGCGATCGGGACGGTGACGGGGGCGGACGCGGTGATCGCGGTGACGCCGATCTTCACGGCCTCCTACAGCGGCCTGTTCAAGTCCTTCTTCGACCTGGTCGACCACGACGCGCTCACCGGCAAGCCGGTGCTGATCGCCGCCACCGGCGGCACGCCACGGCACTCGCTCGCCCTGGAGTACGCCGTCCGGCCGCTGTTCAGCTACCTGCGCGCGGTGGTGCTGCCGACCGCCGTGTACGCGGCCACCGACGACTGGGGCACGGCGGGCGACGCGCTCACCGACGGCCTGCCGGGCCGGATCGACCGCGCGGCGGGCGAGCTGGCGGCCCTGCTGGCGGGGCGGGCCCCGGCGGCGGAGGCGGCGGCGGTGCCGGAGCAGGTGGTCCCGTTCGCCGAGCAGCTGGCGGCGTTGCGGGTCTGAGGGCCGGACCTGAGGGGCGGGTGCGCGACGGTGCGCCCCGCCCCTTCCGCACGTCCACCCCTCCGCAGGTCCGCCCCTTCGGCCTGTCCGCTCCTTCCGCAGGTCCGCGCCCGGCCGCCCGCCGTGCGAGGTCCTCATCGGCATGATCAGATTGGTGCTGATCCGTCGCGATCCGTTCACACCCCGTGAGAGAGCGCTCCGCGAGCCGCCTCCCGAGGAGGACCCCCGCCGTGCAGCCCGAACCCCAAGCCGTGCTCTCCCCGCTGACCAGTGCCGCGGTCTTCCTGGTCCTCACCGTGGAACCCGGCGGCGAGCCCACCGTCCGCGACCTGCTGCCCGACCTCGCCGGACTGCGCCGGGCCGTCGGCTTCCGGGCCCCCGAGGGCGGCCTCACCTGCGTCACCGGCATCGGCTCCGACCTCTGGGACCGGCTCTTCACCGGCCCCCGTCCCGCCGGACTCCACCCCTTCCAGGAGGTGGTCGGCCCCCGCCACCGCGCCCCGGCTACCCCCGGCGACCTGCTGCTGCACCTGCGGGCCGAACGGATGGACCTCTGCTTCGAACTCGCCACCCGCCTGGTCGACCGGCTCGCCGGGGCCGCCACCGTGGTCGACTCCGTCCAGGGCTTCAAGTACTTCGACGACCGCGACCTGCTCGGCTTCGTCGACGGGACCGAGAACCCCGAGGGCCGTGCGGCCGAGACCGCCGCCGTGGTGGGGGAGGAGGACCCGGGCTTCGCCGGCGGCAGCTACGTCATCGTCCAGAAGTACCTGCACGACCTCGACACGTGGAACGCCCTCGCCGTCGAGCAGCAGGAGGGGGCCGTCGGCCGCACCAAACTCACCGACATCGAGCTGGACGACGACGTCAAACCCGCCGACTCGCACGTCGCCCTCACCGTGATCACCGGCCCGGACGGCGCCGAGCGGAAGATCCTCCGGTTCAACATGCCCTTCGGTTCCTTCGACCGCAGCGGCGAGTTCGGCACCTACTTCATCGGCTACGCGCGCGACCCCGGGGTCACCGAGGAGATGCTGCGCAACATGTTCCTCGGTCGCCCGCCCGGCACCACCGACCGGCTGCTCGACTTCTCCACCGCCGTCACCGGTTCGCTGTTCTTCGTCCCGACCGCCGACCTCCTGGACACCCCGCCCCCGGCCGCCCCGGCCTCGGGCCCGACCCCGACCCCGACCCCGGCCCCGGCTGCGCCCGCAGCCCGCCCGGACGGCTCACTCGGCATCGGCAGCCTCAGACCGACCTCCTGAACCGCAGACCTCCTGAACGGCCGACCTCCTGAACGGCCGACCTCCTGAACAGGACCCGCACCATGAGCAACCTGCACCGAGAACTCGCCCCCGTCTCCGCCGCCGCCTGGGAGGAGATCGAGGAGGAGGCCCGGCAGACCTTCAAACTCCATGTCGCCGGCCGCCGCGTGGTCGACCTCGACGGTCCCGACGGCCCCACCCTCGCCGCCGTCGGCACCGGCCACCTCACCACCATCGACCCACCCCTCGACGGCGTCCAGGCCCACGCCCGCACCAGCCGCCCGGTGGTCGAACTGCGCGTCCCCTTCACCGTCAGCCGCTCCGCCGTCGACGACGTCGAACGCGGCTCCCGCGACTCCGACTGGCAACCCGTCAAGGACGCCGCCCGCACCCTCGCCCGCGCCGAGGACCGCACCGTCTTCGACGGCTACCCCGCCGCCCACATCGAGGGCATCCGCGCCGACTCCACCAACCCGCCGGTCCAACTCCCGCCCGACGTCCGCGAATACCCCGAAGCCGTCAGCCAGGCCCTCACCGCTCTCCGCCTCGCCGGCGTCGGCGGCCCCTACGCCCTCCTCCTCGGCGCCGACGCCTACACCGCCGTCAACGAGACCTCCGACCACGGCTACCCCGTCGCCAGCCACATCGCCCGCCTCCTCGACGGGGACATCATCTGGGCCCCCGCCATCGAGGGCGCCTTCCTGCTCTCCACCCGCGGCGGCGACTTCGAACTCCACCTGGGCCAGGACGTTTCCGTCGGCTACCTCTCCCACGACGGTGACTCGGTACGGCTCTATCTGCAGGAGTCGTTGACCTTCAGCGTCTACACGGGAGAGGCAGCCGTCGCCCTACACGCCTAGCACCACAGCGGCATGGAAGCGGCGATCATGAATATGTGCATGAACATGTTCATTGTGCTTCGTGGCTCTCTGCCTGGAATCCGGACGGCGCAAGATCGCCGGTCGGGCAGATGATAGGGCAGGCGCCATTGCTCGTGTCAAACGGTTGGCCGATGCGCGAACGAAGTTTCAGTGGTGGAGATTATATGAAGACTTTGGCTTGAGGTCGGCGAGTGCCGAGCGGGCGAGTGCCGCCTCGTCCGCGATGTCGACCTGCTCGGCCAGATGAATGGCGGCGGTCAGATGTGCGCGGGCGGCAGCCGTATTCCCGAGTTCCGCCTCGCAGCGGCCCAGGCCGCGCAGAGCTGCCGCTTCCTCGCGGGCGGCGCCGATGGAGCGGGCCAGCCGGAGGGCCGTTGCGTGCTGGTCCAGGGCCTCCTCGTGCCGGCGCGCGCTCGACAGGGTCTGGCCGAGGCTGTTCAGGCCGTCCGACTCGTAGCGGACGCTGCCGACCTCGCGGAATGTGCTCAAGGCTGCCTGGTGGAGTGAAAGGGCGCGGTCGAGTTCGGCGGGGATTCTCAGTGTTCCGGCGAGGTTGACGCGTACCACGGAAAGGTCCACCGGCGGCATGAGGCCGTCCCCGATTTCCAGGATTCGCTCGAAGGTGCTGCGCGCCTCCGAATGTCTCCCGGAGGAGGAGTGGAGCTCTCCGAGATTGTTGAGTATGCGGAGTTCGAGAACCCGGTCATTGAAATCACGGGCACAGGGGAGGGCGCTTTCATAGGCGGTCTGCGCCGCTTCCGAATTCCCCACGGAACGGTGCAGGATTCCGATGTTGGCCAGGCAGCGGGCGGCGTTCAGCTGGTCCTCCTGCTCGACCCGGATGGCGAGCACCTCCTCCTGCAGCGCGAGCGCCTCGTGGAGTCGGCTCTGGTTCCATCTCAGTCGCCCGAGCAGGCCCAGTGCGTTCGCCGTGGCGTCCGGGTCGCCCTCGCGGCGGGCGAGGGCCAAGCTGCGCTCGAGGGCCTCGACCGCGTGCTCGTACTGGGAGGCGTTCGCGAGTGTCGCCCCCAGGTCGCTCAGCGCCCATGCCTCCTGGAGGTCGTTCGCCTCCGACCGCCACAGGGCGGCCGCGGTGCGGTGCATGTCCTGGGCTTCGCTCCAGTACGCCTCGGCGTCCAGGTGACCGGCCAGTACGTGGGCGAGCCGGGCGCCGGTCTCGGCGTGGCCGGCGCGATGCGCGTGTGCGGCGAGGGCGATGAGCGTGGCGATCTCGGCCTCCAGCCAGGTCCTGGCCGATTCGGCCGAATCCATCGCCAAATCCGCCAGGAGGGCTTCCTGATCATGAAGTTGATGATCAATCAGGAGTTCCGCCCTCGACCTGCGCGGATAGAGCAGGTGATCCGCCTGGTCGGCCGCACTCAGAGCGAAGCGGAGCAGCCGGTCGACCGACGATTCCCGGAGGTCCTCCTCGACTCCCAGAGCCACTGCGAAATCCCGCAGAAGGTCGTGAAGTTGGTACCTTTCGGGCGAGATCTCGATGAGGAGGTGGCAGTTCAGCAATGCCTCCAACACCTGGTCGGTTTCGTCCACCGTCCGCCCGAGCAGTGCCGCCGCCGCGTGCACGCCGAAATCCGGTCCCGGATACAGCCCGAGCAACCGGAAGGCCGACCGCTGGTTCGCCGGAAGGTACTGGTAGGAGACCTCGAAGGCGCGCGCGATGCTGTCCGAGCCGCTGCGGATCTCGGCGAGGCGGCCCCTGCGGGAGAGGCGGCGGGCGAGGTGGTCGAGGGTCCAGGAGGGGCGGGCCCGGAGGCGGCTGGCGGCGAGCTCGATGGCGAGCGGGAGGAGGCCGCAGCGGTTGACGATCTCGACCACGCGGTCGCGGTCCGCCGAGCGCTCGGGGCCGACCAGGTCGGTGAACAGGGCGACGGCGTCGTCGACCGGCAGGACGTCCAGGAAGACCGGTCGGGAGCCGGGGAGTTCGGCGAGTCGCTGGCGGCTGGTGACGATGACCAGAGCGGCCGGTGCGGGGGGCAGCAGCGGGCGGATCTGGGAGGCGTTCGCGGCGTCGTCCAGGACGAGGACGGCCCGGCGGGTGGAGAGGGTCTCGACGCAGAGGGCGAAGACCTCGTCGGCGTCGAGCGGGATGGTGGTGGCGGGCACGCCGAGGCGTCTCAGCAGCAGGGCGCCGGTGGCCTCCGGGGTGAGTGGCGGCTGGTTGCCGACGTGGGCGCGCAGGTTGAGGTGGACGTACCCCTCGGGGAAGTGCTCGCGCATCAGGTCGGCGGCGTGCAGGGCGAGGGTGGTCTTGCCGACGCCGGGCATGCCGAGGATCGCGGAGACGGTGACGACGCCTCCCCGGGCGGCGGCGCCGGGCAGGACTCGGCGCAGGTCGTCGCGTCTGCCGATCATCCGGTGTCGCCCGGGGGCACCGGAGGCGGGCGCGGCGGCCTCGGCAGGGGAGTCGGCGGCCCGGACGAGTTCCACCCGTCCGGGTGTGCCGGGCAGCGGTTCGCCGTTGAGCATGAGCCGGTGCAGCCGGGTGAGTTCCTCACCGGGGTCGGTGCCGAGGTGGGCGCGCAGCAGTCGGACGACGGCGGGGTAGACGGCCAGGGCGTCGGCCTGGCGGCCGGCCGCGTGGAGTGCGGTCATCAGGTGGCCGGCCAGGCGTTCGTCGGTGGGGCGGTCCTCGCGCAGGGCGGCGAGTTCGGGGATCAGCTCGTGGTGGCGGCCGATCCGCAGGTCGAGCTCGATCCGTTGCAGGGTGGTGGCGAAGCGCTGGTCCGCCATGGTGGCGCGGGTGGTACGGGCCCAGTCGCCGGGCAGGCCGGCGAGGGGTTCGCCGCCCCAGAGTTCCTCGGCGCGGCTGAGGACGGTTCTGGCCTGGTGGTCCTGTCCGTTACCGGCGAGCAGTCCGGCTCGTTGGGACAGGTCCAGATATCGCTGCCAGTCGATGAGTTGGGGGTCCGCCCGCAGGGTGTACGTGTGCGATCGGGTGTCGATCGTGGGTACTTCCCCGGGACTTTCCGTCCCGGCGGCGCGGCCGGCGCGTCTCAGGAGCGCGCGGAGGTGGGAAACGTGGCTGTACAGGCTGGTCAGTGCGCTGGGCGGTGGTTCTTCGTCCCACAGTCGGTGTACGAGCGACGTATGGGAGAGCGGCCTTCCGAGTTCCACGGCGAGTGCGGCCAGCAGTTGCCGCCGTTTGTCGGAGTGGAGTGCCAACGGCTCTCCGTTCACCGACAGTTCAACTGAACCCAGGAGATGGATCCGCATGCGACGCCCCCCGCCGGTTGGCCACCAGCTTGCCGTGTCGCGGGTGAGCATGGCACGCGTTCGGGGCGATCGGCTATACCACGATGGGGTTCGGGAGATGGTCCTTTGGGAATGTTCTCGACTTGACGACATGTCATCTGCTAGTGCGAAAGGGTCAATTCGTCGAAGGCGGGGGGAGCCAGTGACAAATCCGGCCGTGGTGGGGTGCTGCCCGTGACGGGCGCCGAGCTGCCCTCAGGGGTCGTGCGCAACTCGCTGACCGGCGGCGGAGGGGTCGGCGGTTCGGTGGTGCAGGCGGGCACGATCAACGGCGGGGTGCATCTGGTCGCCCGGCCAGTGCTGCCGACACCGCGCCAACTACCGCCCGGTCCAAGGAAGTTGATCGGCCGAAATGCCGATCTGGCGGCACTGGACCGGTCGTTGGGCGAGGACTGCGGCGGGGCGGACACCACCGTCGTGGTGACCGGACCGGCCGGGGTCGGCAAGACGGCCCTCGCCGCCCGGTGGTTGCGCGGTCTGGCCGGGCGCTTCCCGGACGGCCAGTTGTACGCCGATCTGCGCGGGTACGCGCCGGGCGGGCCCGCGGACCCGGCCGAGGCGCTCGGTGCGTTCCTGCGGGCGTTCGGGATCTCACCGGCGCCCCGCAGCCTGGAGGAGGGCGCGGCCCTGTGGCGTTCGGTGGCGGCGGAGCGGCGAATCGCGGTGCTGCTGGACAACGCCTCGACCGCCGCACAGGTCCGCCCGCTGCTGCCGGGCTCGGACGGCACCGTGGTCGTGGTGACGAGTCGGCGCCGGCTCACCGGGCTGGGGATAGACGGCGCGGTGTTCCGGGGGCTGGAGCCGCTCGCGCCGGAGGCGTCGACGGAGATCCTCGCCGAGCGGGTCGGTGAGCGCCGGGTCGCGGACGAGAGCGATGCCGCGGCCGAGGTGGTGGACGCCTGTGCCGGGCTGCCCTTGGCGATCTGCCTGGCGGCGGCGCGGATCGCGGCGCGGCCGGCCCAGTCGCTGGCGGCGACCGCCGAGAAGCTGGGCCGCGGCGCGGACCGGCTGGCGGTGCTGAACGTGGAGGGCGAGACGGTGCAGGAGCTGCTGGACGCCTCCTACGGAGTGCTGGAGCCGGAGAGCGCCCGGCTGTACGGACTGCTGGGCCTGCTGCCCTTCGCCGAGTTCACCCTGGAGAACGCCGCCGTCCTCGCGGACCTGGACCTGACCGGGGCGGACCGGCTGCTGGACGGTCTGATCGACGTGCACCTGCTGGAGGAGAGGGGGCCGGAGCGGTTCCGCTTCCACGACCTGGTCCGGCTGCACGCCCGGGCGCGCGGGGCGGCGGACCGGGCCAGCGCGACGACCGCTGCCACCACGGCCACCGCGACCACCGGGACCGCCTTCGACCGGCTCGTCGACTGGTACCTCGCCTCGACCACGGCCGCCGAGGCGGTCGTCTCGCCGAGCCACCGCACGCTCGCCCGCGACTACCTCACCCGGCCCGTGCACCCGGCCCGCGAGTTCGCGGACACCACCCGGGCCCTGGAGTGGCTGGACGAGGAGCGCGACCGGCTGGCCGACCTCCTGCGCTGGTCCGAGGAGCTGGGCCGGCCCGCCGCCGCCTGGCAACTCGCGGACGCCATGTGGCCGTTGTTCCTGCGGCTGCGTCCGGCCCGGCTGTGGGTGGAGGCCCACCGGATCGGTCTGCGGGGTGCCCGGGCCGTCGGTGACCGCACTGGCGAGCTGCGGATGCTGACCTCGGGCGGTAACGGCCTGCGGAACGCGGGCGACGGGGAGGAGGCGGCCGACTGGTTCGCCGAGGCCCTCTCCCTGGCCCGGGACCAGCCGCTGGCCCAGGCGAACGCGCTGTACGGGCTGAGCCAGACCCATCGGATGGCGGGTCGGCTGACGGAGGCGGCCGACTGCCTGGGCCGGGTGGTGGAGCTCAGGGAGGCCCAGGGCCAGCTCCGCGGTTCGGCGCTGGCCCGGCTGGCTCACGGCGAGGTGCTACTGCTGGCCGACCGGGCGGCCGAGGCGGTGGAGCTCCTGGAGCGGGCGGGCCGTGAGCTGTCCTCGATCGGGGACGACTACGAGGTGGCCCGGGCAAGGGCCTTCCTGGGCCTGGCGTACGGCCTGCTGGGCGCGTACGACCGCGCCGAGACCTGCCTGGCATCGGCCCTCACGGGCTTCCGGGCCGGGCTGTCGGTGCACTGGGAGGCGCGGACGCTGGAGTTCGCCGGCCAGGTCGAGGAACGGCGCGGCCGCCCGGAGGCGGCGCGCACCCGGTTCGAGCAGTCGCGGGCCCGCTACCAGGACGTGGGTGCCGCGGCCGAGGCGGCCCGACTGACGGACCGCCTCGCCGCGTACGGGCCCGCTACCCCCGTTCCCGAAGGGCGTCCCGACGGCCCGTCCGTCTGAACCGGTCGCACGTGCCGAGGCGGTCGCACGGGCCGAGCCGGTCGAGCTCGGCCGGCGCCCGCCCGGCCGCCAGCCAGGCGTGCACCAGCGACCCGAGGGCCAACGGCAGCGTCGGCGCGCCGTCGGTGCGGTGCGCCCCGGGGGCGGGGCGCAGGACGAGCCGTGCCCCGGTCCGGGTGAGCACCAGCACCGCTCCGCCACGACGTTCGGCGGTGACGACGGCGCAGCCGGGGTGGGCGGACAGCACCCCGGTGAGCCGCGCGCCGATGCCGGCGGCCGGGAGGAGCCCGAGGTGGAGCACGTCGGCCTGCCGCCGCCAGCGAAGGGCGGTCGGTTCGGTGAGGTCGAGCACCAGGTGCTCGTCCTCGAAGCCGGGCCCGGGTCGGCCGTCCTGCGGTGCGGTGGATGGGTCCGCGGTCAGCAGGACGTGGCGGGCACCGGCGGGGGAGACGACCCGGGCGTCGAACAGGCTCGCCGAGGGCTCACCCGACGGCGGGACGGCCAGCGGCGCCAGCCGTACGGTGTGCAGGGTGGCGGTCATCCGGCCCGCCGGGAGTCCGGCGCGAACGGGGTGTCCAGCGGTGCCGGCAACGGCAGCGTCGCCGGCGCCGGGCTGTACGCGGGCTGGCCGAGCCCGAGCACCCGGTACAGCAGCCGGCGGGCGTTGCGGTCGAAGCGGCCGGGTTCGGAGCTGATCCGGTCGGCGATCGCGGTGTAGTCCTCCGGGCGGTACTGCTCCGCGGCGTAGGCGAGCTGGTCGGTGAGCGGGTGTCCGGGGGCGAGCGCGGGCGCGGTCCGGGCGAGCTGGGCGGAGGGCGAGCGCGGGTTGACGTTCCGGTGCGGGTACTCGGCCAGCAGGACGGGGGCGCCGGTCATCGCGCCGTACAGGGTGACCGAACCGTGGTCGCCGATGACGTAGTCGGCGGCCACCAGCAGCGGCCGCCAGTCCGCTTCCGGCGGGACGACCGAGACGGCCCCGCCTGCGGTGGCCGTCGCCCAGGACCGCACCTGCCAGGGACTGTGCGCCGCCGAGATGTTCGGATGGGTCAGCAGCGCGGTGCGGTAGTCCGACCGGGGCAGTTCGGAGGTCAGCCGGGGCAGGACGGCGTCGAGCCGGGTGAACAGCGAGCCGGCCCCCCAGGTGGAGGAGACCAGGACGAACTTCTCCTCCGGTCGCAGTCCGAGGGCCGCCCGGTAGTGCTCCCGGTGCGGCAGCGCGGCGGCGATCCGGTCGTAGCACGGGTCGCCGACCACCTCGGCGATCGGTACGGCCTCCGGGCAGCTGCGGCCGAGTTCGTCCAGTTGTTCCCGGTGGGCCAGGGCGAACGAGCTGGGGACGACCCTGCCCTCCCAGCACAGGTGCTCCGGGCCGAGCCCGATGGCCGCTCGCTCGCCGTCGGGTCCGCCGCGTCGGGACAGCTTGATGTTGCCCGCGCCGTGCGGGAGCCGGACGACCGGCCCGTTCAACTGCTCCATCCCCTGCGAGCCGGCCGCCAGCACGAGGTCGAACTCGCGTCGAACGGCCTGCTCCCAGGGCAGCACGGTGGCGCCCAGGGCGAGCAGGCCCTCGGCCGCGCCGGGATTGAACACGTGCGGCGCCACCGTGAACTGCACATGGATCCGCAGGTCGGAGGCGAGCAGGGAGTAGAAGTCGTGCAGTCGCTGGGCGTAGACCACGGTCTGGGCGACGACCAGCACCCGCTTGCGGTCCCGCATGGTCTCCCACGGCCCGTTGCTGCCCCAGGCCGGGCTGTCGTGCGTCCCGTGAGTGGTCGTGATGTCCTGTTCCCCGTGCACCAAGGTCATTCCGTTCCCCCTCCTTGATCGCAGGTCGGGGCCGTCGACGAGCCCCGCCGCCGAGGTTCCCCCGGGCGGTTGGTGGATTCATTGACGAGACCTGGCGGGGCCTTGCGGAAACCTTGTGTCCGCTTGCCGCCCCGGCGAAGGGCCCCGGACACCGGGTAGGGTACTGAGTGCCTTTACCAGGGGTACTGAGTGCCGTATTCTCTCGGTGGAGCCTCTGATGCCAGTCGCAGACAGCCGACCCGGCATGCCGGTCCAGGTGGCGCTTGCGGCACGCGGGCCGTTGCCGGGCCGGGGTTGGCACTCAGTACCCTCGGCCTGACCTGAGGCCATGGATCCAGTGCATCCGTGCACCCGTGACAGGAGAAACCGCTCATGAGCTTGAGGATCGTCGTCTGTGTGAAGTACGTGCCGGATGCGACGGGTGACCGTCGTTTCGCGGACGACCACACCACGGACCGGGAGGGTGTGGACGGCCTCCTGTCGGAGCTGGACGAGTACGGCGTGGAGCAGGCGCTGCGGATCGCGGAGGCGAACGAGGGTGCCGAGGTGACGGTGCTCACGGTGGGTCCGGACGATGCGAAGGACGCGCTGCGCAAGGCGTTGTCGATGGGTGCGGACAAGGCCGTGCACGTGAACGACGAGGACATCCACGGTTCGGATGTGATCGGGACGTCGGCGGTGCTGGCGAAGGCGCTGGAGAAGACCGGGTTCGACCTGGTGATCGGTGGGATGGCGTCGACGGACGGCACGATGGGTGTGCTGCCGGCGCTGCTGGCGGAGCGGCTGGGTGTGCCGCAGGTGACGCTGCTGTCCGAGGTGTCGGTCGAGGGCGGTGTGGTGCGGGGTCGTCGGGACGGTGACGCGGCGACGGAGCTGGTCGAGGCGGCGCTGCCGGCGGTGGTCTCGGTGACGGACCAGTCGGGTGAGGCCCGGTACCCGTCGTTCAAGGGGATCATGGCGGCGAA
>NZ_JBHZCY010000024.1:0-19833 GCF_042786665.1 Kitasatospora sp. NPDC059146
GTATCCCGGCGGCAAGCCGCCGGGCAGCGAATGCCTTCGCTTCGCTCCGGCAAAATTCCCGCGCAAGCGCGGGAATTGAATTCCGCAAGCGGAATTCTAAAACTGTCGGAAAATCCGCTTCGCGAGATTTCCAGGATTCCCGCAAGCGGGAATCCGATAGCTGACTGGGAGGGGAGGTGCATCACGCGCGGCACTGTGTAGGTTCAGGAATCCCAGGCTATCCCCGGCAGTTCACTCCCTGTCACCTCACCATCGGTGAAAGCTGGCCCCGACCGTCGAGCCCAGTGGACTCCGCTTCGCTCCGCCCACCCTGAACGTCCGTCATCCCCTGCCCCCGGGAAACGGCATGGAAAAAAGCATACCACCCGGAGTGTCGACCCATGCCCGATACCATCACGCATCACCCCGGAGTGTGAGTCGACCGGCGAGCCTGATGCTCACAGTGATGCACTGTGTAGGTTCAGGGATCGGATGTCACCACCAAGGAGCGCGGCGATTTGCCCCAAATCCCAGTCGGTGAATTCGGTTGAGTGGCAGGCGGAGGAGATAGACACATGGCGGATGAAATGGCGGGATATTCAAGCAGGAAAACCGTCGAAATCGGGTCCGGGCGCACCTAGCTGCCTCGCATCGCGCAGCTTGTGGACGGGGGCGAGCCCGCCGTGCCGATCCGGCGGGGGCGGGGTCCGGAGGAGCCCCCGCCGGGACTTCCGCGCGGCGAAGCCTCACACGTCCGGCGGAAGGGCAGTCGACCCGCCGTCCGGCCTGGCGCAGCGTAGCGGGCGCGGCGACTGCCGGATCGGCCGGAGGCCGATGCTGCCGCGCGGAGGGGTGCCGCGAACGGCGGGGGCTGGGGTTACACCTGATGCGTTAAGAGAGATCTGACGTTTGGCCAGGTCAGAGGCATGTCCATGTAGCGCTGAGCGCAACTCAAATGCCACTTTGGGCGGCTGCGTTCCCCTATAGGGGAACGCAGCGGGGTCGGCGGGTGCGGCGCGGCGCCTTTCCCCTATAGGGGAATCGCCGCTACTGTGCGGCGCGTACATCGTTCCCCTCCAGGGGAAAGACTGAGGTAGGGAGGGGTATGGCCGTCCGAGCGAGGGACGCGGTGAACACCGGCACCGGCGAGTACGTGCAGCTGCAGCTGTTGCCGGAGGACAAGAAGGACAAGCCCGTCACGTACGACTGGTCGGGCGGAGGCCGGCACGTCAACGTCAGCAAGGCGCTGGGCAAGAAGGTCTGGCACAAGGACAGCGGGTACGACCAGAACGACCGTGACGTCTTCGGCTACTACCTGTTCAACTCGCCGGAGGGCGATGCGCCGCTGCGCGAGAGCTTCCGGGAGATCGGCACGAACCTCGGGCTCCGGCCGGCGCAGGTCAGCAAGTCGGTCGGCAGACTGAACGTGGGCGGCATCCTGATCGAGGCTGAGAAGATCGGCCGGGTGAAGTTCTACAAGCTCAATGCCCGGGCGGCCTACGATGGCAGTGCGGTGGCGCAGCGTCGGGCGACGGCGTCCGTACGTCACCCAGTGGTTCCCTGCCCCGTTCCCAAGCCCGCTCCTCGGAAGAAGAAGGAGACCTCATGAGCTCCCCGGCTGCTGCTGAGTTCGGTGTCCGTTCCTTGGAAGCGGACGAGATCAACTCTCTTCTCCTCCGGGCGAGTTCGCTGCCCGGAGCGGACCTGCGGATGCTGATGTACTACGCGACTGCGGTGCCGGTGGGCGCGGCGGTCACCAAGACGACCACCGACATCGGCCGGGAGCTTGGCCTGAGCACCACCAGTGCGTCGCGGAGCATCGGTCGGCTGGCTGCTGGTGGCTGGCTGGAGCTCTCCCACGCCGCCGTGGGCAGCCGCTTCTACGTCCTTGGCCGGGTGGCCCTGGGTATCGAGGTGGACCAGGAGGACGAGGCCGTCGCCGATGGCCGGCTGGCGCAGGTCCACCAGCTGCGGCCCCGGGTCTGATCTGCGCGTACATCGTTCCCCTGTAGGGGAAAGTCACAGCTCAGAGGCCCTTGGTCGACCGGTGGTGCTTCTGGAGAGCCCGGGTTCGTTCTGCTTCGGTGGGACGGACCCGGGCTCTCGCGCGTACATCGTTCCCCTGTAGGGGAAAGCTGCAGGTCAGGGCGGTGTACTGCTGGCGGGCGGTAGCACTGGTGGTACCGGTTTGTTCTGCCGGGGCAGAACAAACGCGATGCGCGTACATCGTTCCCCTTGAGGGGAAAGTAGCAGGTCAGGGCTGATTCATGGCCGGTCGGTGTTATCACAGGGTTGATCAGTTCGTTCTGCCGCAGCAGAACAAAGCCCGAGGGCCCGGCCCGGAACGCGAGGTGCGTTCTGGCCCGGGCCCTCGGCGGTGCGCGGCCCGCCGGGTCAGGGGTGGGGCCGGCGCCGGTGGCGGCCGGGCCGCCGCAGGGGTGCGCAGGGCTCGGCGACCGGGGTGAGCAGGAGCCGCTGCGAGTCCCGCTGACGGCTGGTGAGCACCCGGGCGAACAGCCGGGACAGGAGTGCCCGGCGGCGGTGGGCCCCGCCTTCGCAGGCCTGCGCGCAGCCGTCGCACTCCGCGCCGGCGCGGGGGCAGTTGGGCGGGCAGGCGTAGCGGCGGTCGGCGTGGCCGAGCACCAGGGCGGGAAGCCGGGAGGCCGCGCGGGCGGTCGGCCCGGCGTAGCAGCCCGTGCCGTCCAGGTAGGCGGCGGTGAGCCAGGCCTCGATGTAGACGCAGGCGTCGTGGTGGGCCTGGCCGAGGTCGTCCAGGAGGTCCTCGTCGGCGGGCCCGGGGGCGAGGTCGTCGAGCTGGCCTTCACCGATCAGGCGGAGCAACTGGTCGCGGCGCTCGGAGTTGGGCGGGGTGCTGCGGGCGGTGGTGTCGTCGTTCATCGGGCGCGGTCTCCTGTTCAGTCCCGTGCCTGGCAGTAGGCGTCCCAGCGGTCGCGTTCGAGGAGCAGCGAGAGCTCGAAGGCGGCGCGGGCCTGGGCACGGTGCTCTCCGCCGGCGCAGGCCCGCGGGCAACCTGGGAGTCCGTCGGCGGAGGGGCAGGGGTAGAGCCAGGCGGCCCGCTCCCGGACCATCGCGGCAAGTACGGAGCCCACGTGGATGTGCGGGTCGGCGTAGCAGCCGCGGCGGTCGGTGTAGGCGGTGGTGAGCCAGGCCTCGATCGCGAGGTAGTCCTCGGTGGCCCGGACGCCCGGGATGCGGTCGGTGAGGCGGTCGAGGACCATCTCGTCGGCCGGGAGCGGGGCCAGGGTGGTGTCCAGGCCGCCGTGGCGGTAGTGGTCCTGAAGGTGGTGGAACCGCTCGTGCAGCCGCTCGTCCAGGTCGTGGTCCTGGTGGCCGTGCCCGCAGTGGTGGTGGGTCATGAGGTGGTCCTTGGTTGTCGGTGCTGGTCGCGGGCGGGTCAGAAGGACATGTCGATGTAGTCGATGTCCCGGAGGCGGACCTTCAGGTCTGCGGTGCCGGTGCCCTCGATGCGGAAGTAGGCGTCGGCGAGGGCTTCGCCGACCATGTCGGTGAGCTGGTCGTCGGTGGCGCCGGCCTCGCGGGCGGCGATGATGGCGGCTGCGTGGGCCCCTGAGATGCGTTGGGTGAGCAGGCGCGGGCGCGGTGAGTCGCTGGTGCCGGCCCCGGCGTCGAAGCCGAATGTCGCGCGGGTGCTGATCGTGAACCCGGTGCTGGCCGCCCGGTGTCTGGCCTCGGTGCGGACGTCCTGCTGCCAGTGCTCGCAGGTCTCGTCCTCCAGCGCCTCCCTGGCAGCTGCTCGCGGCCTGGTGACGGTTCCTGCACGGTAGCGCTGGACGGTGCGCTGGGAGACGCCCAGACGGGCCGCCAGGGCCTTCGTGCCGCCTTTCAGCTTCCCGAGGAGGAACCCGGTGCGCTCCTGGGTGGAGGCCGGGAGCGGCTCGGTGAACTGGGCGCGCTCGGCACGCTCCAGGCCGTCCGCGATCGTCCCGCGCTTCGCCCGGCCGCTGACCGCTTCTTCGGGTATGCCGTCTATGCCGCTGTTTATGTCGTCTAGCACCCGAGCAGCGTGAAGCCGCGCGCCTGTGGACAGAGTTCGGCGATTCCGAGCACAAGCCGTCCTGAATATCTGCAAATCAGGTGTTTTGGGTATGGCTCGGCGGATTCGGCAGGGCCGGGCAGCTTCAGAGGTACGGGGAGTAGCCTCCCTGCAGCCCCAGGCCGACCGGTGGAGGAGAAGCGTGAGCGGAGAACACCTGATCAGCGACGAAGAGACACGGAGCATCGCGGAGGGCTTTCTCTCCGTCTCTCCCTGGTTGGGAGACGTGGAGTGGGCCCGCACGGTACTTGGCCCCCACGCCGAATTCCTCGTTGGCTTCGACGGCAAGATCCCGGAGAACGCAACGCTCTCGGACGACCAGAGGTGGTCGTGGGCCGTGTCGTTCTCCGACCCCGCCGGCAGGCGGAGCACGCTCAACCACGAGGTCGTCCTTGGGGGCCTGACGCGCCTCGTCTACGACAAGGACACCGGGTCCGACATCTACCTGAGCCTGCCGATCTCGCAGTGGTTCACCGAACCCTCGGAGACCCGGTGCAGCCTCAGGCTGTCCGCCCCCCAGCAATCGCTGATCTGCCAGCACGCCCTCTACGAGAGAACGGTCTTCCCCACGGGCGAGCGCGAGGAACTGTTCGGGAAGAAGCTGGACTTCTTCTCCGACCAGCGTCCCGACACCGCTTCCTCCTCCGAAGCCTGACCTCGTTGGTACAGGCCGTCCAGGCCGAGCGACGCGAGGGTGCAATGCGGTCTGCATTGCACCCTCGCGTCATTGAGACGGCTCCTTCGTCCAGATCGAGCCCGGAACGCGGAGCACCCGACCGCCGGGTCTGGTCAGAGTGGCAGGACGCCGGGAAGCTGGAGCAGGCGCGCGGAGATCTCTCGGTGCGGCCCGACGAAGTCCGGGCTGGCCAGTTGCTCCGGCGTGGGGAGTCCACGGCGGGGCCTGAGGGGCAGGGGCTCGGTGGTGGCCCAGCCGAGGGTGCGCAGGCCGACCCGGGCCATGTCGCGGTCGACGCGCTCGAGGTAGTCGTCGTCGACGGGCGCCTTGCCGTGCAGTTGCCAGATCAGCCCGTCCGGTTCGATGGGCAGGGCGGCGAGGCCGAAGCCGTAGAGGAAGGACAGGTGGCGCTCGCGCAGCACCGCGGCGCACTGTTCCGGGGACAACGGGGCCCCGCGATGCTCGTAGGTGCCGGGCACCGCGAGCCGGCAGTCCGTGTGCGGGAAGTCGTTCAGGTCGATGGCCGCGATGCTGGCCGTGGCCAGTTCCCGCTCGGGGTAGGACCAGGAGCCGTCGGGCAGCAGGACGACGATGTCGTAGGCGTCGCGGGCCGCTGCGACGGCTGTGCGCAGCGGTGTGCGGTCGTGTACCGGCATCCCTCGGTCGCCCGGCCCCCAGACGTCCCACACGCAGGTGTGGTGCACCAGAGTGCCGGGCCCGGCCGGCTGTCCCCACAGCGCGGCGGTCACCGGCTCCGGCGCGGTGCGCGTGACCGGTTGACGGCGCCGGCCCCTGGGCAGGGTCGTGGGGAGCGAGAACCGCCAGCCACTGTCGGTCTCCTCGAGCAGCAGGACGCGCAGCCCGGTGTCGGCCCAGGCCGCTGCGATCCCGCCGATCAGCTCGTAGAGGTGGCCGGACTCCTGGGCGAGGAAGCGCACAACCGCTGTGCGGGCCGGGGCCGCGGCGCGGCGGGTGCGCAGGGCGGTGGTGTACTTCGCGCCGGTCTTGGCGTCCTGGCGGGCGGCCTGGGCCGCCGTGGTCTGGTGCTTCGGCATGACGTAGTCTCCCGCCGGCCGGGCCACGCCCCCGGTGCCGGCTCGTACGACTGCCGCTCGAACATGGGTGAGGGAACCCGCGGGTCTCGGAAGACCTTGACCACGGTCCCGGACCGCGTGGAGCCCTGGGACGGCGGTGAGCGGCAGTACGCGTCTAGCCGTGGGGGACCGTAGCCGAGGTAGCCACAGCGGGCCAAGACGACACCGCCGACGATCCCACGATCGGGTGACCTGGACGTACCCGACGACCGGTTCGGGGCTCAACGGTCACCGCAGGTTCTCCTCTCCGTCGCCGGTCAGTTGCCTTCGTTGATCATGCATGCAGGCAGTAGCCGCAGGCGGTCTCGTCACCTTTCGGCACGAAGAGTGCGCCGCAGCAGACTCATGCCGGCTCGCGGGTGGTGGTCCCGCCGCAGTGGAAGCAAAGGTCGACCCGGGTCCCGGGGTCGGCGGCGGTGCGCGCTCCGTGGACCAGGGCCTTGGCCTGGCAGGTCGGGCACTCGGCCACATCCCGCAATTCGAAGTTGGCGATCAGCCACTCGTTGCTGCGATCGCGGACATTCTGCGTGTAGAAGTACGCGATGTTCTCGGATAGATCCCAGTGGTGGCAGTAGAGACAGCGGGCCTTCTCCCCTTCCCCGATGACCATGGCGAGCTGGCGGCAGGACAGACACCCGACCGTCCGGGCCTTCACCGGCTCCAGTTCGGGGCGGAGCCGGTGAAGCCGCGCCTTCACGTAGCCACGGATCTCCTTGAGTCCCTCGCGGATGAGGTAGAGGTCCTCGGCGACCCCCCAGTCCGGCGGGGCCATGTGGGGCATCACCTCCACGTTCAGGAAACGGATGAGGAACTCCAGTACCTGTGCGGCGTTGGCCTCGATCACGTACCGATTGACCTTGGCATTGTGAGGCCGGCCGTAGTGCTGGAGCTGGTTGCGGAGCCTGGCCAGCTGCTTGAGCTTGGCCTTCTCCCCCTCGCCGATGGCGACCCCGGCTATGTCGGTCAGCCGGGTCAGGGTCTGCTCCACGGTGCAGCTACTCAGGCTGCCGTCATCCAGCTCGCTGCGCTTGGCCTCGCCAGGATTCTTGAAGACCAGGCTCCAGTGCTCTTGCTCCAGCCGGTACTTGAGCAGGCACTCGACGGCGGCCTGCAGGTGCACCACGGCGTACTTCAGCTCCCGGCGGCCGACCTCCTCGCCCTGCAGGTGCTCGACCACGCTGACCAGGTAGTCGAGCGCGTTCTCGACCGGCGGGTAGTGCACCTCGTCGTCCAGGTCCACCCCTTCCCCGGTGCTGTCCCCGACCGACGTCGCGGCCTTCTGGTCGTCCGTCATGGCGGTGCGCTCCCCTCGCTCCGGCGACTGGTAGTGACGGGTCGTCTTGTCCCGGTCTATCGCGTCGGATATCGCAACCTATCCGACGCCTTTACAAGGCTGCTTCGGCTGCGGACGCGGCGAGGAGGGTGCACGGACCCGGCCTGCCTGAACGCCTGGCCGTACGACCGCCTTGACGCGCCGTGCCCGGAGCCGGCCACCTGCACCGTCCAGGCCGACGACGGCTCCACCGGCTACGCAGTGTGCGACGGTCACGCCATCGTCGCCCGCGCCAAGATCGTCGGCGGTCGGGTCCTTGGCGCCCCGCACGCCTTCTGACGCCCGTACTGCCTCACGACCGTAGGGCCGCCGTTGTCGACTGCCTGCCCTTGCCCCGGTTGCGCCGTGGAGGCCGCACGCGGCCCCCCGAAGGTTGGCGTGACGGTGCGTTATGCTCGATGGTGCTGGCTCAGAGTTCCTGGGCCAGTCGCGCACCGCTCCGGTTATACGGAACTGCACGCTGCAGGGTTAGACCTGCGGCGTGAAGGGTGGCTGGCGCCCGTCATCGACGGGAGTCCGGGTCGTGGATGACCTGGCCGACCAGCAGCTCGCCTTGTTTCGTGGAATGCCGGTCGGCATGGGACACCCTGGACATGTGAGCTGGCGGGAGATCATGACGGCGCTCGCCGCCCTTGTGACGGCGCGCAGTGGAGTCCTCGGCACGGTTGCCGGGACGGCAGGCTCGGCCTGTGGCGCGTCGGTCTGTGAAAGGGCGATGCGATGAACCTCGACGATTTCGAGAACGACAACCTTCCTCCGCTGCTCCGTCGGCCCGACGCGGTGCCCGATCCGGTGCCGGTCGCTCAGCTGCGTGGATCCCGCAAGGAGTTGCTGGAGAACCCCGTAAACTCCCTGGACGCGGACGCGGCTAGCGTCGTCACCGCCGGTGCGGTGGACCCCGTGCTGGTCAAGAAGCTGGTCGAGGCGCAGGGCGAGACGGCGGCGGCCGGCCTCCTCATGACCAAGCCGGTCGTCGGCGGGACCCTGTACGCGATCCCGCCGCACCGGCGCTACCTCAACCTGGACGTGCTGCCCGACTTCGTCAATCAACGCTGGGCGGACCAGGTGCGCACCGCCATGGACGAGAAGCCCGCGACGGTCGTTCCTGTCACCTACAAGACGTTGACCGAGCCGGAGACCGGGCAGCCCCAGGCGCTCTTCGTGGTCCGGCTGGCAGACCGCAAGGCCCTGGCCGACGCGGTGACCGAGAGCATGCGCAAGACGTTCCACGCCCAGGGCGGCAAGAACGTCTACACCGAGAGCGTCCTGCAGCAGGGCATCAAGGAACCGATGACGCTGTTCCTGGTGCGCGTCGTGTACGACGACGGCGTCGAGGAGACCTACACCGTCGCCGGTGACGGCAACAGCCGACTCGTGAGCATGTGGCTGGCCCGCACCGGTGGTGACATCGACGCAGCGGCCGCCGCGTGCGTGGCTGCCGTGATCGGCCCGGTCGATCGGCACGGGGCGCGCCGCCCCGCCGACCAGCGCGCAGCCCGCACGAAGGTCGCGGACATGGCAGCCCGCGTCCGCCGCGGCCTGGCCGAGCCGACGCTCACCGAGGCAACCCGCCGGGAGGGCCACACGCTCACCTTCCCCGCCATGGTGATCGTCGGAGCGGTCGCGGAGGATGGCTCCCGCCTGCCCGACCTGATTGCTGCTCGCGACGATCTGGTCGCCAACCTCCACGTCCACGTCACCCCGTGGACCGACGGCGCACAGAACACCCAGGGCATGCAGCGCGTCTACCGGCACGCCCTCCGCACCGGGCTGATCGAGGAGGACGTCTACCGCGTGCTGCTCGGAGCAGTCGGCGCCGGGACGATGCACACGACGCTCGAACTGCCGCCGCACCGGCTGTGGTCGGCAGCCCTCCACCAGCACGCAGTGCTGGCCGGCCAGGCAGAGCAAATGAACCTGCTCATCAAGCAGGAGTTCGGCATTCGCCGGGCCGACCGCCAGCAGGTCAGCGACCGCCTGGCGCCCATGGCCTTGTCGGCTTACCGCAGCTCGGAGCGGATCGACCAGGCCGTCCGCGCGTTTGGCAACGGCGGCACGATCACCGACACGGTGTGGAAGCGGCCGTGGCAGCTGACCGCCGGCAGTGATGCCCTCCAGGTCCTCGACGAGATCCTCAAGCGGGCCGAGAACGACGAAGCGGCCGCGGTCGCCGAACTGACCGTCCTCGGAGGCACGGCCGCGATCCTCGACGGGTACATCACCCGGGACCGCGGCTCCAAGCCCGGCCTCGTCAAGGAGGCTGCCAAGGCACCGTTCCGAGCCACTCCGAACAAGCTGCTGGACATGCTGGCCGCCACCTGCGGTGGGCTGCGGATGCTCCACTCCATCGCGTACGCGCACGTGGCGGCTGACCCCAGCATCCTGCCCAAGCAGTTCCACACCGTCGAGCGCGAGGTCGACGGCGTGCTCGTCCACGACGGCGAGCCCATCGTCGACAAGGCCGGCGCGAAGGTCACCATCGACTACGAGTGGGACCTGGTCTACGCGGCCGACCCGGTTCACGCCGAGGCCGAGATCGCCCTGAACCGGGAGAAGCTCGGTAACAACAAGGGCAGCGGGGGCAACGCCGACCCGGAGGACGTCCGCCAGCGCCGGCTGCTGGACGAGTCGGTGAAGAACGCGCGCAAGGCCGCGAACACGCTCGCCAAGATGACCCGGACCCACGCCCGCGGCCGGGAGATCTTCGGCAGCCCCGACGGCGTGGAGATGCTGCGCGAGCACCTGAAGAAGGTCGACGACATCCTCCTCGCCTACGGCCCCGCGCGGACCATGGTGCTCGACCTGGACGACGACGGGGACGGTGACGACGCGTGAGCCCCACCGTCCAGATCCCGCAGCAGATCCGCCGCCGGCTTGCCCCCGTCGTCCGAACACTGGCGCCACTGCTCGATGCCAGCGCGCTGGACCAGGACGGCGGCCTGCTGGCCGGCCTGACTTGTCGCGCCACGGTCGAGGCCGCCCGACGCGGCATCACGGCACCGAACGCCGTGTACGTCGCATGGGATGTCCGGTACTGCTGCCGCTACGTCGGCAGCGTGTGCCGCCCGTCCGTGACGGCGGTCGGTGACCGGCTCGCCGAGCACCATCAGCACCTCACCGAAGGGACGGCCCGCCGTAGCGGGTGGGCTCTGCTGACCGTGCTGCCCATACGGGCCGACGCGCCGCCGGAGATCGTCCACGCCGCCGAAGGCTGGGCGGCCCGCTATCTCGCTCCGCTGGAGGGCAGAGCCCACCCGCGAATCGACTTCATGCAACCGCCAGCTACCCTCGCCGCCTCCCTGACGGCGTAGGCCCACCGCCCGCCCGCATCGTTGCTCAGGACCAGCAAGCAGCCTGCTGCGTCCCGGGCGTTGATGCAGGCAGGAGAATACGGACGTGGGCCCGTTCCCGGCAGCTCCAATGCCGGGAACGGGCCCACGTCTTTCCCTGGCAGGCTCTACGGCTCCATGCCGTCGGCCATGTCATGCAGGTGGTGCACGGCGTCGTCCCAGCCCTGGCCGTACCAGTACGGGCCGGTCAGCGCGGTGGGCTCATGTGGGACGGCTGCCAGCTGCACAGCGGCCTGCCTCCACGATGCGGCCACCACCGCCCGCATCCGGTCGAACTCGGCGACCAGGGCGGCCAGCTCCTCGGCGGGCGGCAGCTCGACTTCGCCGCCCGCGGCCAGGGTGCGGCGCAGCCCGTGCACGGCAAGGCTGGCCAGCCGCTTGGTATTCCAGTCGGCGTCGGCCGGGACGGTGCCGGCCTGAACTTCGTCGGCGTAGCCGTCTAGGGAGTTCATCGATGTATTTCTCCTTCGGGGCTCAGTACTGGACGTCGATTGCCTTGATTCCGGTGAATTCGACTTCGAGTTCGTTGGCGCGTCCGCCGCTCTTGAAATAGATTTCCTGGAATCCCTCGGCCATGATCTTGCGCATCTCTTGGTCGCTTTCCCCTCGGTCCTGGGCGGCGAAGAGACGTTCGGCGTAGGCCGGGGGAAGGTGGACGGTCAGGTGCCGCAGCCGGGCCTCGTCGGTCGTTCCGACCGGGGCGGTGTAGCCGAAGTACGCCCACACCTCGACGGTGATGCCGCTGGTGCTGGAGGCCTTCTTGCGGGCCTGGCGGCGGATCCCGGGCTGCCACACCCGGCTCAGCTCGCGGGCCAGGGCCTCGCGCAGCGCGGAGCGCGGGTGCTTGCGCTCGCCCTTGAGGTAGCGGCGCACGGTGTTCGCGTCGACGCCGAGGCGGGCCGCGACGGCCTTCTTGTCGCCCTTGGCGGCCTTGACCAACGCCCGCATCTGGGCCTGCGCGGACTTCGGCAGGGCCTGGGTGAAGTGCTCGGGCGCCGCCCGGTCGATCGCGTCGGTGATCTCCTCCACGGCCCCTCCTACTTCCCGTCGACTTCGTTGGCGTCGTAGCCCTTGATGTGCCGGGCCGGGTTGACGGGCTGGTCGCGCTCCAGCCAGTCGACGACGGTCAGCATGCTCTGGACGCCCTCGACCTTGGCCAGGCCCGGGGTAGCGCCGAGGCGGAACGTGCCGGGCAGTACGCCCTTGCCGGAGCCGGTGAGCGGCAGGAAGCCGAACGGGTCCGGGGTCGGGGAGGCGTAGACGACGCAGTCGTTGTTGACGCCGAGCGGGTAGCGGCCGTTCGCCTTCGCCACGTTGGCCATCTTGCGGTGCATGTTGACGCGGGCCTTGGCGATGACCGCGGCCCGGATGTCCGGACGCCAGGTCGGCCGCTCCAGGGCCGACCACGGATCGCCCGGCTTGTAGTTCAGGCCCTGTGGGCGCTCGCGCAGCTTCCCGATCCCGAACTTCACCGTCGACTTCACCGCGGACAGCACCACGGCGATCTGGTGGTGGCGCCACGCGGCCGAGGCGAGCTGGTCGTCGCCCATCTGCGCCAGGTGCTCCAGGCCCTCGGCCGTGAGCGCGGTGCGCAGCGCGTCCAGGTCCGCGCCGGCGCTCTTGAGGAGGCGGTGGGCGGTCATCGCGGCGAGGAAGGCGCGCTCGTCGGTGTCCTTCTCGACCGGGATGCCGGCCTCGGCCATCGTGGTCACGTAGGCCTCGCGCAGGCGGTCGTGCCACGGGTCCAGGTACGCGCCGGCCTTCTCGCGCAGGTACGCCTCGATCGGGCGGACGTCGTGGCCGAGCTCGAGGGCGTACGCCACCGTGGTGGTGGTGTACCAGCCCGGGCCCGTCGGCGGCTGGCCGGTCGGGGTGAACGGCGAGGGCAGGCGCGGATCGGTCGGGATGTGGGACAGGTCCACCAGCCAGGAGCCGGCCGTCTTCCTGTCGAAGTCCGGGCGGCTGACGTGGATGGGGCCGGACAGGCCCACCGACAGGCGGGCGGCGGCTGCCAGGTAGGCGGTGTTGATGTCGATGCCCACCGCGAACGGCTCCACCATCTCCGCCTCGGAGAGCGTCTCCACCGGGCGGATCCACTGGTACGACTCCTCGTTCAGGAATCCGCCGGTCCAGCCCTGCGCGGCCGGGTGCTCGGTGAGGACCTCCGGGGGCGCTGCCTCGTAGACGTCGGTCAGCGCGCCCGGGTTCGGCCCGGACACCCACCCGCCCGTGGCCTCGTCGCGCACCGCCCGCGTCGGCGGGCGCAGCGCGGTCATCAGCTCCAGGCCGCAGGTTGCGGTGGAGCCCCGCGGGGTGATGACCCGCTGGGCGTAGACGCCGAGGACGCGGGCCAGGTCCGGGGCCGGGAGCTGGTCGGCGTTGCCCCAGGCGCGGGTGTCCAGGGCCCGCCACGGCAGTACGGCGAGCTGCACGCACTGGCGCTGGCCGTCCTTGACCGGCCGGTAGATCCGGGCCCAGGGTCCGAAGCCGCGGCGGGTGAGCTGCCACTTCGAGCGGGCCAGTGCCTTGACCACCTTGTGGTCCTCCGGCAGCCGCTGCGAGCGCATCGTCGCCGGGTCGTCGTCCAGCGTGGCCGGCAACCCGAACTTGGCGGCGGCCTCGGCGGTCAGCACGACCAGCGGGTCGCCGTTCCGGCCGTTGCGGTTCAACCGGGCCGTGCCCAGACCGGAGTCGGTCAGCGCCCAGGTGACCAGCTGCGCCAGCGTGGTCGCCGGGCACTCCAGCACCAGGCCGCCGACCCCGTACGCGGTGCCGTCGCCGTCCAGCACCACGAGCGGCCCGTTGGGGAACTGGCCGTCGAAGTGCGGCGCCGGACGCGCGGCACGGCGCAATGCCTGCCCTCCCGGGCGGGCCGCAGCGGGCCGGGCCGGAACGGCGGGGGCCTGCGGGGCGGCCTCAACGGCTTCCTCCACCGGGGCGGCGACGGGCTCCGGATCGGCCTCCGGCGGCGAGGCCGGGGCGGGCGCCGGGGCGAAGGCCACCGGGACCTGGTCGACGGTCTGTGCGGCCGGGACGGTTTCCGGCGCCGGGTACTTCGCCGCCCAGCCCTCCAGCAGCCGCGCGTACGCCTCCAAGCGAGGCGGCTTCGGCGTCGAGCGGCCGTTCTCGTAGTTCTTCACCGTCTGGGTCGTGCTCTGCAGCACCTTCGCCAGCTGCGCCTGGGTGACCCCGGCGGCCTCCCGAAGGCGCGCCCGCTCGGCCGGCTCCGGGAGCTGCGGACCCGGCTCGGTCCCGGCCAGTAGCGCGTCCACCGCCGCGAAGAGTTCGTCCTGCGTAGGCATGAAGCCTCACCTCCAGGACCCAACCTAACACACCATTAGCCCTCCAAGTTAACCAGTTTCCTTAACCGGAAAATTTAACCCTTGATGAGAGTGCGACCGGCAGCCGATCCCGCCCCAGCACATCGAATCCGTCGCCTTCCCAGGCGACCCGGCCTATGACCGCCTCGCCGGCCTGCCCGCTGCCTGACGCTCCGCCGCACCGCAGCCGCACGCCCGGCCGCACCCGACTCGGCGCGCCGGTCCGCGAAATCCAGGCAGCAGCCGCCGGATAGATCACCCCGACCACCGGTTACCCCTGCCCAGGGCACAGGCTCCCGAAGGCAGGGGTGGTACCCGGGGGCGCCCCGCCATGTCCTGGCCCCCCGGCCTCCCGGCTGTCGGAGGGGTGACGTTCTGGTACCGGCCGGGACCGGACATCAACTCGCGCGGTGCCTGCTCGGCGTCGCCGGGACGGGGTGCGGTCGCGGGGCCAGGCGGCGGCCTGATCGTCGGCCTCGGTGCTCAGCCGGTGCCCGTCCGGAGCCGGCAGCAGCCGCACCGGCAGGTGGGCCGGGCCAGCGGTCCGTTCGCCGGTTCGCACCCGGAACTCCCTCCGAAGTCGGCATGATCGGACACACGGATCCGAAGGGGGAGCGGGAACATGGCCAAGACCGTCTACGCGATGCTCGAGGCACGCACCCAGCAGGGGGCGAAGATCCGGGCTTCCCGGACCGACCCGCTGCCCCCGGAAGCGAAACCCCTGTTGTGCCGCTACTGCGAGGCCAACGTGAAGTTGGTGCCCGCCTACTTCAAGGGCGAGGACGGGCCCAACCCCACCAGGGTCGGCGCCCACTTCGCCCTCTACCCCAAGCAGCACCACGCGGCCGACTGCGGGTACAACCCCACCGAGGTCGTCAAGGCCATCGCCCGCGGCTCCCAGGGCCTGGCCCAGGCCGAGGACGGTGCCCGACTGCGCCTGGTCGTCCCCGGCGACCTCGGCTCTTCCATGGTGAAGACGCCGCAGCCCGCCGACGGCGAGGCCGCCGCGGGCACCCGATCGCTCACCTTCACCACCACGCGACCCCTGATCCCGCCGGCGCTGAACTCCGCCGCGAAGATCGTGCACTTCCTGCAACTGCACGGCTTCAACGATGAAGCCGTCGAGATGTTCTCCGTCGTCTACGGCGACACCACCAAGCCGATCCCCTGGCACCGGTTCTGCTACCACCCCGATACCGCCGCCGACCTCCACCAGGTCCTCGCGGGCGGCTGGCCCCCACGGCACCCCGTCGCGTTCTACGGCACCGTCACCCGCGTCGACAGCAAGGGCGGCAAGGCGTACGCCACCCTCGCCACCGGACAACGCCCGCACGATGGCGGCCAGCCCTTCAGCGTCCGCCTTCGCACCCAGCACCCCGTCCTGCTCGATCAGCTGCGCCCTGGCCGGCACATTCTCGCGATCGGCACCTGGAAGCTCTGGCCTGAGGCGAACGAGGTCCGCCTCTGGCTGGAAGCCCACTGGCAGCTCGCCTACTGGGACACCGACCCCGGCACCGGCGCGCCCCGCGACATCTCCTGTCCCCGGCCGCTTCCACCCGGCACCGGAACCGTTCCTCCTCCCCCGCGCCGCGGCGCCCCTGCAGCGCCCACGCGCCGCCCCGGAACGGCCCGCACGACGACACCAGTTCGCCCGCGCCCGCTTTCCCAGGCCCGACCTGCTCCGGTACCGAACGACGTCGCGCCGGACCAGCAGCTCTCCGTCGCCCAGTCTGCGGCCGCCGCAGAGCCCGCCGCGTCCTTCGTCCCGCCCATCGGCATGGACCTCACCGCCCGTACCCTGGCCACTGAACTGCCAGCTGGTACGCGACCGCGCTCCAAGACAGACGACCACGAGCCGTCGACCATGTCCCCGCTGACCGCACCCTCCGAATCGGCCCCTGCGGAAGATCCCGGACGCGTACCGGTCCAGCATCCCGCCCCGGAGCCCGACGACTACCTGCTCGCTCCACCGGCAGCCGCCGCCCCCGCGGCGCCCCGGCCGACCAACGCCCCTCCGCCTCCGTCGCGCCCTCCGACAGTCCACCTGCCCGGCTACACCGAAGCCTCGGAACAACCGCGCCCGGCCACCAAGGTTGACCACCAGGGCGCAGCAGCGGCTGGGTGAGGTCCGGTTGTTCAGCGGTTGCGTCGTACGAGCACTTTGAGTACCTCCCGGGCGTCGCGACGGCGGGCGTCGCTGCGGGCGGCGACGGCGGTCAGGGCTGCTGCGCTGACCGCGAGGGTGTACCAGGCGGCGCTGGCCGCGGTGATGAGCGCGGCGTGCTGGAGCACGGTGGGCATCATGGTGCCTTTCGTCGGGGAGGGCGGTGCGGTGCCCGGTTGGCCGGGCGCCGCGGTGGTCCTCTACGGGCAGACGAGTTCTTGGAGCTGGTCGGCGATGGCCTCGGTGGGCAGGCTGAAGGAGCCGCAGATGTCGTCGCGGTGGGCGGGCAGGCCGTCGATGGCTTCGCGCAGCGCGTGGTCGGGTCGGGGGAGGCTGTCGGTGTCGGGCAGGGGCGGGGCGATGGCCGGCACGGCGTGAAGGTATCCGGGCAGGTCCGGGACCGCGTGGGCCGGCGTGAGGGCCGGGCCGTCCAGGCGGGCGGCTTGGCGGAACCAGTGCTCCGCCTCGCGCAGCTCGCCCAGGCGCATGTGGTGGAGATAGAGGCAGTAGGCGGCGGTGAGGTCGCCAGCGCCGGCGGCGAACTGCCACCACCACTGCGCTTCGCGGTACAGGCCGGTGAGGTCCAGCAGGCAGGCGAAGACGAGGCCGCCGCGCGGTTCGACCCACTCGTCCACCAGACCGGCCAGCAGTTCTCCCGATTCCGGCTCGTTGATGACGAGGGTCTCCAGGGCGCGCAGGTCTCGGGTGGCGTCGTCGTGGATGCTTGCGGGTGTCGGCAGGGACGCGGTCCTGGGCGTGCACGGGCAGGACGGCGGCGTCGTGGGGGGCTGACGGGCGGCCAGTCTCTCGGTGATGTAGCGCCGGCCCGCTTCGAGGTCGTACTGGGGGCGGGGGCCGGGGGCTGGGCCGGCGGCTTTGAGCAGGCGGTCGATGTTGTCGGTCACCGGGGTTACTCCTGGTCGTGCGTGGCGGGGCCGGGGCGGAGAACGCGGCGCGGCTTGAGACGGGCCTCGATCTTGGAACGGGCCTGGGAGGTGAGGGAGCGTACGGTGGCCTCGTCGACACCCATCGCCCGCGCGGTGCGGGCGATGGTGAGGCCGTTGATGTAGCGCAGGACGACGACGTCGAACTTCGCGCCCGAGAGCTCCAGGATCGCGGCTCCCAGCGTGATGCCCTTCTCCAGGTTGGCGACGCTCGCGCTCAGGTCGTGAAGCAGCGGCTCGGCCTCCAGGCGCAGGGCGACGGAGAAGGCGACGCGCTCGACCAGCGCGAGGTGCTCGTCGCGGCGGGCCCGCTCGGCCTCCACCGCGTGGCGCAGGGCCGCCCAGGCGTAGGCGGCCGGGTTGGGCTTGTTCAACACCTGGTCCCAGCACTCACCAAGGCGCAGGAACACCTCGCTGACCAGTCGCTGGGCCAGGTTCTGATCCCCGAGGTTGGTGAGGGTGTACTGGAAGTACGGCTCGGCGTGGAGCTCCTGGAAACCGATGAGCGTTATGGGCAGTTCCACCCGGGGGGCCGTCCCCGCGGCGTCGGCGAAGGGCGATTCGCTCATTCACGCCTCCCCGGTCGGGTCCGGGACGTTGCCGCGCGGGCGGACCGGGCAGCTGATCCCGGGTGCTGCGAGGGCGGGGGATGCGGGAACGTGCCGGTCGGTGAGCGGCCGCGGGGCAGGGGTATGGGGGGTCATCGGCGAGGGGGTCCTAACTCTTCACCAGAATGGTTGCGCCGTAACGCTCCGTGGGGATCTGCGACCGGAGCGTGCTGACGAACAGCATCTAATCCGTCGAACAGCACGTTCGTTCACGGCTCGAAGGTAAAGAGTTGCGGAGCGTGACATTCCGAGGTTTGAAGTCGTTCACCATCTCGCCACCAGGCTGATGAATCAGGGACGTGGGAGCGGAGGCTCTGCCGACAGGCCAAAAGCCTTCAAGTCCTGGAGGCGTTACCACGCGGTGTTCGAACAGCGCGGGTCCGACGAGGGGCCTGGAACAATGCCGGAGGCGAACGGGACGATCAGGCCCACCAGTCGGGCTCGCCGCCTCCCGCCCGAGCGCCACAACCAGGTTTGCCGGACACCAGCGTCTCGGCCTCCTCGCGGATCAGCTCGCCGATCCAGTCGGCGACGCCAGCCGACAGCACAACGGTGCGCTGTTCGATGCTGTGCGGGGCACCGATGGTCACCCAGATCTCCCGGGAGTCCCCGGGGGCGCCGGCCTGGTCGGCGAAGTCCTCCAAGGTGTCCGCGAGTTCGCCAGCCGCGCCCGCGCTGTCGGCGTTCACCAGCCCCAGTCCGCTGCGGCGGACTCCGGGGCCGGCTCCGGGGCCCTGCGGACGGTCCGCGACGAGTAGACGTACCAGCCCCAGTCGTCCGGGCCGCCCCCGGTGCGCATCAGTGCGACCCAGGCGGTCGACCCTTGGTGCAGACGCCACTGCTCCACCCGGGCCAGGCGCCACTGCCCACCGAGACGGGCCTCGGCCCAGCGCCAGCGCGGCTCCACGTTCCAGCAGCGGCCGGGCCCGGACATCAGCTCGCGCGGGGCGCGCTCGGCGTCCCCGGGCATCGGGTCCGGGCGCGAAGGGCGGGAGAACGGAAGTGCGCTGGTCACATCCATCACGGTAGTTCGAATGCACGTTCGAATTCAACCCGGCGCCTCCCCGTCCGAGGCCCGAACGCGACCACGCGCAGCCGGAGGGCGGGGGAGCAGCATGGAGAGAGGAGGATTCGATGCCGAAGGCGATCGCCAAGCTGTCGATCAGCTTCTCGCTCGTGTCGATCCCGGTGGCCGTCTACGCGGCGACCGGACGGCACACCGTGCCGCTGCACCAGGTCCATGCGGCCGACGGCGGCCGGATCCGGCAGAAGCGTGTGTGCGAGCTGGACGGGACGGAGGTCCAGTTCGAGGACGTGGCCCACGGCTACGAGGCCCCGGACGGACGCATGGTCGTCCTGACCCAGGACGACCTCGCCGACCTGCCGCTCACGACCACCAAGGAGATCAGGGTCCTGGGCTTCCTCGACGCCGACCGGGTGGACCCGGTCAACTTCGACAAGGCCTACTACCTGGGACCGTCCGGCCCGGCTGGCGCCCGCCCGTACGCGCTGCTGCGCCAGGCGATGCTGGAGGCCGACCAGGTCGCCGTCGCCCGCGTCGCGATCAGGACCCGCGAGTGCCTGGCCGTCCTTCGAGTGCGCCAGGACGTCATCGTGCTGCAGACCTTGCTCTGGCCGGACGAGATCCGCTCCGCCGCGGGCATCGCCCCCGAGGGCATCCAGCTGCGCCCCAAGGAGATGCAGCTCGCCAGGACCCTGATGGACGCCGTCACCTCGGACTTCCACATCGAGGCCGAACACGACGAGTACGCGCACGCCCTCGAGCAGGTCGTCGAGGCCCGCCTCGCCGGGATCGAACCCCCGCACGCCCCCGAGTCGCGCGCCCTTCCGCCCGGCGGAACCGTCATGGACCTCATGGCTGTCCTGGAGCGCGCCCTCGCCGACGCCAAGGAGCAGCATCCGAAGACCAGCGGCGCGGTGAAGAGCACCGGCACCACCAAGCTGGTCGGCAAGAAGACCCCGGCCCGCAAAAGCACCAGCAAGGCCCCGCCGGCGAAGACCGCCGAGGCCCCTAACGGCAAGCGCCCGACCAGACGGGCATGAGGCCAGCGACCAGCCTCCCGCTCCGGCACAGCGCGTGGGCCTTGAGTCAGACCAGAGGGTCGAGGAAGACTACGTTCGCCGGGTCGTTGTGGACGCTGTCAACTCGGCGGGCCGCCAGCGTAATTGACGCTGGCGGCCCGGTGGCACCGTCACAGCGCGAGGGCGTGCCGGTAGACGGTTCGCAGCCTGGTGCGGAGGGTGGCGTCGGTGATGGTCTGCAGGGCGG